>NZ_FNRX01000001.1 GCF_900105195.1 Rhodococcus pyridinivorans
GCGGCGATCGCCCAGGCCAAGCCCAGGTTGCCGCGTGATCACGGGCATCTGGCGGCGTTGGATTCCTCCTACAACTACCTGCGTCAGTTCACCCCCGCGGTGCTCGAAGCGGTGCGCTTCTGCGGCGGTACCGCCGCGACCGAGTTGCTGATCGCGGTGAACATGCTGCGCGAGTTGAACGCGACCGGGCGGCGCAAGGTCTTCGATGACGCCCCGACCGGGTTCGTGCCGATGAAGTGGCGCGGCTACCTCGACGAGGCCCGCAAATCCGGCAGCGCGACCGCGTATCGGCACTACTGGGAGTTGTGTGTGCTGCTCGGATTGCGTGACGGGTTGCGCAGCGGGGATGTGTTCGTGCCGGGCTCGCGCCGTTACGCCGACCCGGCCGCCTACCTGCTCACCACCGGGCAGTGGGAACCGCAACGCGTTGAGTTCTGCGGCCTGGTCGGGCGATCCGCCGATCCTGGCGTCGCGCTGGCCACCGTGGTCGCCGAACTGCACGACGCTCTCGGTGAGCTGGAGGAGGTGCTGGCCGGCGGGGACGGCCCGGTCCGGCTGGACGAGGGCGGGGATCTGGTGATCTCGCCGCTGAGCGCGGAAGATGTTCCCGCCGAGGCGATCACGCTCAAGGCCGAGCTGACCGAAATGCTGCCGTTCGCGCCGATCGTGTCGCTGCTGATCGAGCTGGACAAACGCACCGGCTACCTGGACTGCTTCACCCACGCCGGCGGTCAGGCCACCCGGACGCCGGAGCTCAAACGCAACCTGATCGCGGTACTGCTGGCGCACTCGACGAACCTGGGGTTGACCCGGATGGCCGAGGCGTGCGGAATCACCTACGACATCCTGGCCTGGACCGACGAGTGGTATGTGCGCGAGGAGACCCTGCGCGCGGCCAACCTGGTACTGGTCGGCTACCACCAGCGGCTGCCGCTGACCGCGGTGTTCGGCGCCGGAACACTGTCGTCGAGCGACGGGCAGCGTTTCCCGACGCGCGGTAAGTCGACCACGGCGCGGCCGTTGAGCCGCTATTTCGCCAGCGAGGGCCTGTCGACCTACACCCATGTCAGCGACACCCACGCCACCTACGGCACCAAGGTCATCGTGGCGACCAAACGCGAAGCCCACTACGTGCTCGATGAGATCCTGGGCAACGCCACCGATCTGCCGATCACCGAGCACGCCACCGACACCCACGGGGTCACCCTGGTCAACTTCGGGTTGTTCGACCTGCTCGGGATGCAGCTCTCGCCACGGATCCGGGATCTGGGGCGGATCACCCTGTACCGGCCGGGCCCGCGCGCCGAGGCCGAGGCCCGGTTCCCGCACGCGGCCCGCTGATGACCCGCAAGGCCAACCTGGGTTTGATCGCCGAGCACTGGGACGATCTGCTGCGGTTGGCCGGATCGCTGAAGTTCGGGCACGCCACCGCGTCGCTGTTGGTCGGCAAGCTGTCGGCGTCGGGGCGGCAGAACACCCTGGCCGCGGCGCTCAAGGAGTACGGGGCGCTGCGGCGCACCATTTACGCCGCGAGATACCTCTCCGATCCGGACTACCGGCGCAAGATCTCGCGGCAGCTCAACAAGGGCGAGTCGCTGCACGCGCTGCGCCGCGACCTGCTCTATGCCCATGAGGGGATGATCCGGGCGCGCCACCTCGAGGACCAGACCGAGCAGGCCTGGTGCCTGACCTTGACGACCAACGCTGTGATCGCCTGGACCACAGAGTATTACGGGTTCGCTGTCGAGCAGATGCGCCGGACCGGGCAGCGTATCGATGACGAGGTCCTGGCCCACATCAGCCCGGCCCACAGTGCCAACATCAACTTCTTCGGCGCGATCGAGGTCGACATCGACGCCGAGCTGGCCCAGCTGGGCCCGACCGGGTACCGGCCGCTGCGGGTGCGCGACACCTTGTTCTGACCGCGCGGAACCGGGGCCCGTGGTTACGGCGTGGCGATGTCGATAGCGGTGTCTGCTGGCGTGGGTGTTCGGTGGGCGGTGAGGAAGTTGTCGACGAGCCGGGTGCAGTCGTCGTGGTCGATGCTGCGTAATCCGGTGAGACGGGCGAACACGATCGGGCCGAGGAGTTCGATGATGGCGAAGGTGGTGTCGAGCTCGCCGAGCATCGCGCGGGCCTCGGGACTGGTGAGGATCTGGTCGAACGGGTGGCGGTACTGCTCGATGACGCGCGCGCGCAGCGAGGTGACCGCGGCCGGGTCGGGGTGGTCCTCGCCGATGGAACCCATCGCCAGCCAGGCCAGGGTGGTCATCTGCACCGGAGCCTGTTCGATGAGGTCGGCCTGGCTGGCGAGCAGCGCCAGGAGCCGCTCACGCACGGGCCCGGTGCCGGTCGGTGTGTCGACCTGGGGAAGTAGTCGTTCGAAAGTCGCCGCGAGCAGCTGGGTGGTGCTGCCGAAGTGCCGGTAGAGGGTGGCGCGGGCGACCTTCGACACGCGGGTGACCGCCTCGACGGTGACCGCCTCGACACCGCCGGTGGACAGCAGATGGGTGGCCGCGTCGAGCAACCGGTTGCGTGAGCGCGCCAGTCGCGGATCGGCCTGCTCGTCGTCCGCGGCGAGCGGGTCGGTCGCCGCCGGGCCTGGGTCGGTCATGGACGCGCCTTCCTCCGAATTCGTGTCGTTGAACTCTTGATATGGGTGAACTCTATCCCACCCCCCAACCACTATGATACGAATGGTCTCGTACAGATACCGTTGGTCTTCAAAGTCGGGGAGGTGCCGGTGGCCACACCCGGAACGGACACTGTCGAGATCGCCCGCTGGACCAGGGCCCAGTGGTGGATGCTGGCGGTGTCGTGCCTGGCGGTGGCGCTGGTGGTCGCGGCGATGGCGGCGTTGTATTCGGCGTTGCCGCAGATCGCGCTTGCGACCGGGGCCACCCAAGCCCAGCTGACCTGGATCGTCGACGGCTACACGCTGGTGCTGGCGTGTCTGGTGCTGCCCGCCGGCGCCGTCGGTGACCGTTACGGGCGCCGCGTGGTGCTGGTGGTGGGGTTGGTGGTGTTCGCCGCCGCCTCGGCGCTGCCGCTGCTGCTGTCCGACCCGGCCTGGTTGATCGCGACGCGCGCGCTGGCCGGGGCAGGCGCCGCGCTGGTGATGCCCTCGACGCTGTCGATCCTCACTGCAGGGTTCGCCCCCGCTCATCGCGGCCGGGCGGTGGGGATATGGGCCGGGGTCGCCGGATCCGGGGCGATACTGGGGATTCTCGGTGCCGGGGTGCTGCTCGAACGATGGTCGTGGCTATCGGTGTTCGTAGGGTTGACCGTGGCCGGGGCGGTGCTGGCGGGGTTGGCGTGCACCATCGCCGAGTCCCGCCAGCGCGAGCATCCGCAGGTGGACTGGGTGGGCGCGGTGGCGGTGGCGGTCGCTGTCGCGGCGATCGTGTTCGCCGTGATCGAGTTCCCCGCGCGCGGCTGGGCCGACCCGCTCGTCGCCGCCGCCGCCGGGGTCGGCGTGGCCGCGACGGCGGCCTTCGTGGTCGTCGAGCTGCGCTCGGCGGCGCCGCTGCTGGATGTGCGGTTGTTCGCCCGCCGTGGTTTCGGTGCCGGGTCGCTGTCGGTGACCATCCAGTTCCTGGTCACCTTCGGGGTATTCCTGCTGCTTGTGCAGTACCTGCAGCTGGTCTTCGGTTACGGGCCGCTGGCCTCGGCGCTGGCGTTGGCGCCGATGGTGGTGCCGCTGGTCGTGATCTCGGTGATCGCGCCGTGGCTGTCGAGCCTGGTCGGGTTACGGGTGATGACCGTGGCCGGCCTGCTCACCATCGCCGCCGGGCTGGTGCTGGTGAGCCGGCTGACACTCGCCGCGCACTACCTCGACCTGCTGTGGCCGCTGCTGATCATGAGCGCGGGCCTGGGATTGTGCACCGCGCCGGCGACCTATGCCATCGTCGCCGACACCCCCGAGGCCAAACACGGGGTCGCCGCCGCGGTCAACGACGCCGCCCGCGAGATCGGCGCCGCGATCGGGATCGCCGTGGCCGGCAGCGTGCTGGCCGCCGGCTACACCCACCGCATCCAGCCCGCCCTGCCCCAGTTGCCCGAGCCCGCCCGCGGCCCGGTCGCCGATTCCCTGGCCGCGGCGCTGCAGGTCGCCGACCAGGCCGGACCGGTGGCCGCACCGCTGGCCGAGTTCGCCAAGGCCGCGTTCGTGCACGGCAGCGGCCAGGCCGCGCTCGCCCTGGCCGCCCTCACCACCGTCGGGGCGATCGTGCTGGCAGTACTGGCCCCCGGCCGCGCACCACGCCGCCGATACATCTCGACCATTTCCCCCGCAAAACACGCTCCCTTCTCGTGAAAGACGCCCGTCATGACGGCCTATCGCACGATCATCGTCGACACCGACGGATCCGACCGCTCCTACCGTGTGGTCGACCACGCCGCCGAACTCGCCCACGCCACCCACGCCCGGCTCCTGATCATCTGCGCCCGCCACCACATCGACGCACGTGAGCTCGGGGCGGACCTCGACCGGCTCGGACCCGACGCCTACCAGCTACGCGGCACCACTCCCACCGAGGCCATCCTGCGGACCGCCCACCAGCACGCCCTCGCCCACGGCGCCACCGACATCGAAACCCACATCCTGTCCGAACCCGCCCCGCACGCGCTGCTGCACCTGGCCGCCGCCACCGGCGCCGACCTCATTGTCACCGCCGATCCCCACCGGCCACCGCTGCTGGCCCGGCTGCTGACTACCCCACCGATCGAGCTCGCCCGCAAAGCCCACTGCGACATCCTCTTCACCACCGCACGGTAGACACACCCCACAGAAAGCGCCCATGACCGAGAACACACCCAGCACCCATACACCCGAGCCCCGACAGGTCCCGGACTGGATTCCCGCCTTCCCTGTGCTCGCACCCGACTCCGCCGACCTGCCACCCCACCACGACCACTGCCTCGGCTGCGGACCGGCCAACCCCCACGGCCACCAGCTACGCGCCCGCCGCGACGCACACGGCGTCCACGCCCACCACCGCTTCGACTCTCGCCACGTCGGCGCCCCCGCGATCGCCCACGGCGGCGCGGTCGCCACCGTCCTCGACGAACTGTTCGGACTCTTGCTCTACACCGTCGGGGAACCCGCGGTCACCCGCCACCTTGCCATCGACTACCTCGCCCCGATCCTGCTCGACACCCCTTACACCCTCCGCGCCCACATCCACGCCCGCGACGGCCGCAAACTCCACCTGCAAGCCACCATCGAAAACGACCACGCCCACGTGATCACCACCGCCACCGCCCTGTTCCTCACCGTCGACGTCAACCACTTCCTCACCCACAACACACCCCCACACACCGATAACACCCCCTGACCTGTTCCGTAACCGGATCGGCCACCGGAACACCACGCAGAGCCAACGTCGGCCCAGCTCACCGGTGTTCCGTAGAGGTGTTCCGCTGACTGTGCCGGTCAACCCCCGCTATCTGGAACACTTTCGGCATGGGTGAGCCGTTCCGCGTCGGATACTGCCGCTGCTCCACCGACGAACAAGACGTCGAGATCCAAACCGAGCAGCTATTGGCGCTCGGAGTGCCGCGTGAGCGGATCTTCATCGACAAAGGGTTCTCCGGGACCACCCGCAAGAACCGGGCCGGGCTCGACAACGCACTCGCCGCCGTCACCTCCGCCGCGGCGGCCATCGACGGGCGACAGGTAGTGCTGACCACGCCGAAGTTCGACCGATTCGCACGCAACATGGCCGAAGCAGGCCAGACCCTGACCGAACTGCGCGAGCGCGAGGTGCTGTTCGGACTCGGGAGCTCGATCTACGACTGGAACGACCCGTTCGGCAAGCTCTTCCTGCAAACCTTGGCCATGGTCGCCGAATTCGAGGCCAACCTCAACCACCTACGCACCCGCGAGGGCATGGCCAAGGCCCGCGCGAAAGGCAGGCTCAAGGGCAAGCAGCCGAAACTTCCTCTCACGGCACGGAAAACAATCCACCGCCGCTACCACGACCCCGCCGACGACGCGAGCCTGGCGGACCTGGCCGAGGAATACAGCGTCGGCCGCTCCACCATCCACCGCATCGTCAGCAGTGCTGCACCACGAGCCTGAGAATTCACCAGCCTGTCGTCAGGATCCCGCTACTTTGCACTTCCTGACAACCTTGGGTTGCGGGCCCTTACGTCCCACACGAGTTCTGGCCCGAATCGGATCGTCGGCGAGCTGGGCGGATACGCCGCGCCCGCCAGGAGCCGGTGGCGAGACAGACGATCGTTTCGACCCAACAGGCCGAGCGGATCACCGACCGGGCACTACGCCATATCCGCCCGATTTTCGGCAAATGCTACGGCTACCCCTAGCCGACTGGCGCACAAGTTCTGTTTTTCCATTATTTCCGTCTGGTTCGGTATTCGCACGCCGGTCTGTGGAGGCAGATTCGTACAGCACTCATTGAGAGAGGTCGGGTCCGGCTTCTCGGGTCGGTCCGGTGTCAGGGGGAGCAGCGGACGTCGAGGGGTTCTCACCTCGGTTCTTGCTGTTGAGCATCTGCTCGACCGAGCGGGGATGGCCGAGGAGAGCGGTGGCGATGTCGGCGGCCACCGACGCCGGAGCATTAGAGGCAGGATCTTCCTTGGCCGAGGTCGCGGTGGGGTCGGCCAGACTGCTCAGCCAGTTCCGCGCTCGATCGAGGCAGAGATCCTTGTTCTCGGTGTAGGTCGGTGGCCACTCGATTCCGCTGTCGATGCGGGCGCGGATGTCGGCGGCTCGCACGAGTTGTTCTGCGACCAGGGCGGCGACGAATTCGTAGTCTTTCTCGCGGCCGGCGATCGTTTTCGACACGCACAGATCCACTGGGTCCAGGCACAATCCGGTTCGGCCGTAGAGGGTGGAGGTGTCGTCGTCGACGATGAAGTGGACGAGGCGGTGTTCCCAGTGTCGGGGCAGGACTACGACGTCTTTGTGGATGCCTTCGACGTAGAAACCGAAGGACATGTGGAAAGGCGAGCCCTCGCCGAGTCGGGCATCGAGGAGCAGCAGCTTGTCTTCGACGGCAGGTGGATCGGTGATCCCACTCAGGGGCAGGATGTCGACTTCTCGCGAGAGGAAGGCGGCCGGAGGCAGGGCGGTGATGTCGAAGCTGCCGAGGATCGATTGGGAACCGAGCACGATCACGCGAGGTTCGTCGAGGTTGGCGCACGCGGCCTTGATCGCCCGTCCGAGTTCGTCCCGGTTCACCGCTGCGCAGTAGCTTTGAGTCTGGTTCTGAATTCGGTGAGGACGCGGCGACGTTCGTCATCGCTGAGCAGAACCGACAGGGGGGACAGGTTGCGCATTTCCCGGCTGGTGTCGTCGTCCGTCTCGACGATCCGGCGGATGTCATCGATGTCGTTGGTGCGGACGATCATGTCCCATCGGTCCAGGTAGCGCTCCATCAGTGGGCTCCGGTTCACCTGACGGCGGATCGTTTGCAGGCTGCGGCGCACCGGTTCGGTGTCGACCGACAGACCGGTGGTGATGATCTTGTCGAGCACGGCGGACTGCACGAGCTGCTGACGCACAGTCTTCGGTGTGACCACGCTCATCTGTACACCTCCTCGGCTCGAACCATCTGCGCCCTCTGCACGGATCGCTCTCATGATAGTGCGTGTATGCAGCAGTTTCACCCTGTTGTTGCTCGCTGCAACACTTTTGGGTGGTGCTCGGTGATGCACGGCGGGCCAGCGATGGCGGTCCACTTTCCTCTGCAGAACCCTGACCGGCAGGCGCGGCGGGGGGTGGATGCGCCATGTCGTAGATGCGAGTGTCGGTGGCGATGCTGCCGGCACCGCCAACCGCCGGTTACGTATCCGTCTAGAAGTCGAGGTCGAGGGTGGGTCGGCTGCGAGGCGCGTCCACGGGTGGAGTCACAGGACCCGGCGTGGAGGTATTGGCGGAGAAGTCGTGAACAGAGCGTGGGTGCGCGGACATGGCGGCGGTGATAGCGCGCAGATCAACACCGTGGTCGATGGCCGGACCGGCGGGAACAGGATCGACCACCTCGGTGATCGCCATGTCCAGCACGTCGCGCATCAGGCCGGTGTCGCCGTTCTGCATGTACTCGAAACGTCCCCAGACGAACTGCTCACGCAGGTCCCCGACCAGGGGGTTCTGCTTCAGCTCGGTCTTGCTGACGGCTTGGAAGCGATCGGTGTCGAGCCTGTAACCGGCTTCGGCGGACAGTTGCCGGAAAAAGGCGAATTGAGTACGGGTGTTGCCCTCACGAAATGGATGGACGAAGTTTATCCGCAGCCACACTGTGGTCAGTTCGCCGATGAAGTCGCTGCGGGCAAGTCCGCGCAGATTGTCTTTAACAGCGATGCGGTCGAGAACGACTTTAGCGGCCTGAGGGACTTCGCGGGCCTTGAAATACTTGTGCGGAATTTCGGTGACGCGGTTTTGCCCGTTGCGGATGGCGGCGACGTCCGGCCCCCACTTGACCATCGGCCAGTCCTGCGGGGCAGTGCGTAGTTGCCCGGCCCAAGGGTAGACGTCCTGAAACAGGTGGTAGTGAGTGCGCTGGAAGTGATCCAGGTCGTAGCGGCCCGGGAGGGGTCGTTCGGTCAGTTCCCGCATTCGCTGGTAAGACGCGATGCCTTCGGCGCGGTGCACGGTCTGGGCGTCCGGGAAGCCGTGCGGCCACCGGTCTGATTGCAGGACCAGGTTCTTCATCACGGCGCGGCTGATGTCGGGCATCTCGTCCGGGGTCCATTCGATCGTGTCGGGAATGAAGTAGTCCAGCCACTCTTGTGAATATCGCGGGGTCATTTCAGTCGATCTCGTAGCCGGCTTCGCGGGCGAGTATTTTGCTGATCTCTTCGAAGGTCTTGGTTCCCCGGATCAGATCAACCAACAGTTCCTTGTCGCCGTCGCTCATCTGGCGACCTTCGATCGCCATGATCGGTTCCATGTCGGCAATATCTGCGCGGGCTTCAGCTTCGGTGATGTGCGGGTCCACGGTGCCTTCCCTGGGGTGTGCGGTGATGGGGCAGGACCGGGATCGGTCCCTCCCCATCTGTGGTGTCGAGTGTGACGGTCGTGGTCAGACGGCGCGACCGTCGTCGTAGCCGCCCTCGTAACCGGCCTCGTACTGCCGCATCGGGTCGGTGTACTGCGGGCGCTCCGTCCCGGTGCGCGGATCGACGGGACGTAGCGGTCGAATGTCACTGGCCGCCCTCAATCCCTCTTCGAGGGTCTCGTCGAGCACATAGGTGCTCTCGGTGGCTGTCACCGCGTCGGTCGGTTCCACCACGGCATCGATCGGTTGGATAACCGCCTCGGTCGGCTCGACGACAGCATTGACTTTCTCGGAGATCTTCCGAGGAGTCACTTCGTCAACCATGCTGGCGGTCCCGGTGACCGCTGTGACGTCGAGGCTGTCACGGCGGGCGAAGCCGGCCCGGTGGATGGCTTCGCGGCTGATGTTCTGCTCGGCGGCGAACTTCTCGACCGCCCGTGCAGCGATACCGAATGCTTCGCTGCGGGTGTTCACGGCGTCACGTTCGACGTTGCCGCCCCCGTCCCAGACTTCGAGGTGCCATTGCCGATCGTCCCAGCGCACTCGCGCGCCGGGCCGGCCGCTGCCCGAGTCGAAGCCGTACTGCCAGATCGCTTCGGTGTCGTCGAGGGCCACCCACGGATCGGCCTTGCGGTTCGCCTCGCGCATCTCGGCGCCGTCGAGCCATTCTTGCCGGGCTGCGGCCATGCGCTCGGGCACCGAGGCGATGAGCTCGGCCTTGCTCATGTTCCGGTGTTCGGCCCACGCATCGGTCGGGTTCAGATCCAGAGTCCACTGCGGGTACTGCCCGTCCGCAGCCCGTCGCTGCTGGTCTTCGCGGACTCGGCGCAACGCCTCGGGAGAGTTCTCGCGGGCGTTGACTTCGAGCCGCAGTTCCTCGGCCCGCAGCTTCGCGGCCTCGAGTTCGGCCGTGTCGGTGAAGTCGAGTTCCGGCTCGGCCTCGGCCTCGGCGAGTCGGCGACGGTTGTGTTCGATCCGCGACTCGATGGTGGTGATGTGCCGGTCGGCGCGATCGGCGATCTTGCGGATGGTGGACAGCATTCCCTGCGCTCCGGTGGAGCGTTCGAGGACGTTGAAGAACCGATCCCGCTCGTACCAGGCGGTTTCCTCCCCGACGGTGACGTAGAACTGGCCGAGGATCTGGCTGTAGCCCAGGCTCAGCGGCACCCCGCCGATGACACCGAAAACCTGCTCGTCACTGCTGCGGGTCACCTCGTCTTTGAGCCGGATCAACGACCCTCGCAGGGCATCGGCCAGATCCGCAGTCTGCGAGTCGGGGATCGTGGCGTCGGGGAACGCCCACTTTTTCTGGGCACGGTCGTCGATGCCGCTCCAGGCGGCGAGCTTGCCGGCGACCTCCCGGACCTCGGGCAGCCGCTTCTCGTCGGCGGTGATCGACCGGCTCAGTGCCCGGATCGCAGCATTGCGGGCCGCATTGGCATTGAGCACCGCATCGCGACGGGCTTCGAGTTCGGCGACCTTCTGGTCGGCTTCGACTTGCTCGACGAACACCGGATCACCCGTGGCCGCGGCCTTGCTCTGCGCCCACGAGACGGTCAGGTCCCCGCCGATGTCGTCCATGGTGGGTGGCACATCGGCCTTGCGGATCATCGACACGAAGTTCGATTTGCGGGCGACGTACTGGTACATCATCGCGTCGTAGGAGCGGCGGGCGACCATGTTGACCACGCTGACGGTCTCGTGGACGTTGCCCTGACGGATGATGCGGCCGAGACGTTGTTCCATGTCCGCAGCCGTCCACGCCGGGTCGAGGTTGATCATCTGCTTGAGTGCCCGTTGGACGTTCAGGCCGGTGCCACCCTTCTTGGTGGAGGTCAGCAGCACCCGGATCCGCCCGTCGGCGCAGGCTTGCACCAGGCGGGCCTTGGCCCTGGGGTTGTCGTAGTCGTGCATGAAGGCAACGTGCTCGGGTTTCATCCCTCGGGCCACCAGGGCGTCGCGCAACTCGGTGTAGAGATTGCGGGCCTTGGGGCCGGCACCGGCCTTGGGGGTGCCGCGGTCGCAGAACACCAGCTGGAACACCCCGGTCATCTCGGGGCCGTACTTGTCGGCCGGGATGTGCAGGTCGGCGTGGTCGCGGTGGACCTGCCAGATCAGGTCGGCGGCGTGCTCGACCCGGCTGTGCTGCGGGTCCGGTGCACCCAGGTTCGCCAATGACGGATACATCGTCAGATTCCGCCCGTCGGTGGCGATCTTGAGGCTGTTGTCCAGGTCCATCCGATCGCCCTGGATCTGGGACATGCGCACATCCAGATCGGCCATCGCGTCGATCGCGTCCTGTCCCATGTCGAACTCCACGATCTTCGGGGCTCCGCCGTCGAGGACGGGCAGGCGCACCGGGATCCGATCGGAGGTCACCACGTCCCGGAACTGGTCGAGCATCGCCACCAGCTGCGGGACGTTGGCGTATTCGGCCATGCGGGTTTTCATCTGGATGCGGGTGGCGGTGGTGTTCATCTCCGGCACCGACACCGGCTTGGCGAAGGTACCCGCCCAGTTGTCGATCCGTCCCAGGCCGGCCTCGTGCAGCAGGTCCGGGCGCAGGTACTTGGTCATCACCCAGATTTCCGACAGCGAATTGCTGATCGGAGTGCCGGTGGCGAAGGCGATCGCCTTGGCCGGCGCGTGCGCCATCCCCTGCTCGGCGCCCAGGGCGCGGGCCTTCTCCCGCAGATACTTGGCCTTCATCTCCAGGTCGGTGGCCCGCTGAGAGCCGTTGGTGACCGCCAGATCTGCGCTGTTGGACGGGCGGGTGAGGTTCTTGTAGTCGTGCGCCTCGTCGATGAACAAAAAGTCACACCCCGACTGTTCGAAGGTCAAGCCTTCGTCGGTGGCCTTGGCCGCGATGATCTTCTCGACCCTGGCCTCGGCGTTCTTGATCGCCTGCTCGATCTGCTTGACCGTGAACTCCGCGCCTTGACTGTTGGCGGCGTCGAGGGCCTCGCGCAGCTCACCGAGTTCGCCTTCGAGGTACTCGATCTGCGCTTCGCGGCGCATGGCGATGCGACTGAACACCGACTGCGGCACGATCACCAGGTCCCAGTCCCCGACGGCGCTCTGCCCGACGAAGCGTTGCCGGTCATCGCGCCCGTCCAGGTCGGCGGCGACGAGGATGTTCGCGTTCGGATAGGCGTCGCGGGCCTCGACCGACCACTGCCCGAGCAGGTGATTGGGCACCACGATCCACGGCTGGCGGATCTGCCCGAGCCGTTTGGCTTCCATGCACGAGGCGGTGATCGTCAAGGTCTTGCCGGCCCCGACCACGTGGTCGAGCAGGATCGTCTCGTCGTGCAGGAACCGTGTCACGGCGGCGGCCTGGTAGTCGTACGGCGTGTACTTGCCGTTCATGCCGGGGAACGACTTGGTGCTGGCGTCGTGGACCGGCTTGACGTAGGAGTTGTAGCGCTCGTTGAAGATGCGGGCCAGGCGCACATAGCGGTCGCCGTCCTCCCACAGCCATTGTTCGAACCGCTCCTGCAAGGCTGCGGCCGAGGCTTGCGCCTGCTCGGTGAGCTTGACGTGGAACCGCGGCTTCGGGGAGCGTTCGAGCTCGTCGCCGGTCTTGTTGACCTGGACCGGCTTGTTGTTGGCGAGCAGCTCGACCATCTTCACGCCCGGCAGCCGGGCACTGCCGTACTTGTCCGGGTAGCCACCGGAGAATTCGTGGCGGCTGCGCTGATCGGTGGTGATCTGCCAGTTTCCGCTGATCTGATCGTGTTCGACGGTCAGCCGGTCCGGGCGCAGCCCGAACTCCTCGACCAAGAACGCGCGGTAGTCCTCGATCGGCACCCAGGTCGCGCCGATGCGCACCCCGATCTCGGCGGGATCCACATCCGGCGGCACCACCTCTGCCAGTGCCTCCACCAGCGGCGCGTAGCGAGGATCGTCGCCGGCTTTGATCGTCGCCCGCGCCAGCTTGTCTCGCACCTGCCCGGACAGGGCCACGGTGGCCAATTCCCACCGGTCGGCGTCGTGCAGGGACGGATAGATCTTCCCCTGAGCCTGCTCGAGCGCGTCCTCGACGGACATGTTCAGCAGCTCGGCGACTCGCTGCGGCGAGATGTGTCCGAGCTCGTCGAAGCTGATCGCCAGCGCTTCGTCGACGTCGGCGGCGCTGGCGGCCTTGTCCTTGAACGGGGTGGTGTCCTCGGTGAAGATCGCCGTCTTGGTCGCCACTGCGTCGCTGCCGTCGAACTTCGACTGGAAGTTCTCGATGGCGAGAACCATGCCCAGGCGTGGATCTCGGGCGATCGCGCCTTGCAGATGCGCGGAATAGCGGCGCGGTTGCGGCTGCTCGGACGCCTTGTCGTACAGCTCCTCGTACACCTCGTCGGGGATCGACCCGGTGTAGGGGCCGGCCTCCTTCGGATCCAGCCCGTCGGCGAGGGCCTCCTCGCGACCGGTCTTGATCCGCCACTCGGCGATCGCCTTGTCGAGGCGGGCGGCGATCTTGTCTTCCGACAGCGGGGTCGGTTCGGTGAGCTTGAAGCGGTTCAGCGGCCCCCATGTGCCGACGTAGCGGTCGTAGAGCCCACCCAGGCGGGCGCGGATGACGTCGCGGTCGGCGACGGTGGCGGTGCGCGAGCGGCTGGCCTCGGCCAGCTCCATCACCGTCTCACCGAGACCGGTGATGACCTTCCACTGCTCGGCCAGGTCCTTGCCGCGGCAGCCGACCTCGGCCCAGCCGCGACCGAGGGTGAACTGCTCGAAGCGGTCCTCGGCTTCGTTGAAGCGCATCGCACCGGGCAGCACCTCGTGGGAATCGAGGTCGGCTCCGGTGCGCAGCCCCGGCGTGGTGAACGCTTCGACCTGCGCCGGAGCGGGGGCCGGGGCGGTGAATCCGAGTCCGCGACCGAGGGCCTGGTCGATGATCGGGTCGAGCTGCTCGCGCAGCTGCGTCGCCAGCGGCTTTGTGGTGGTGGGGGCAACGCGCAGCGACGATCCGGCGTACATGCCGCCCCCGACCGTCAGGGTGCCCAGCACCCGCTGCGGGTACTTCTTGAAGTATGGGTTGATCCAGGTGTGGGCGGCTTCGCCGGTCTTGGCGTCGATCGCTTCGACCTGGACGGCGGGCTGTGCCCATTCGAGGGTGTCCTCGGTGGGGGTGGCGCCGTCGTCGCGGCGGCGGAATACCAGCACGTCGGTGACCACGTCGGTGCCGGCCTGCCGGTCGAATGCCCCGGTGGGCAGGCGTACCGCCCCGATTAGATCCCCCTTGGCGACGATCGCGGCGCGTTCTTCGGCGCGGCGGGCATCGGAGGTGAACATCGAGGTGACCACCGCGACGTAGCCACCGGGAGCGGTCAACGCCAGTGATTTGGCGATGAAGTGGTTGTGGATGGACAGACCGTCTGCGTTGTGGATCGGGTCGACGGGCGCGAACTTGCCGAACGGTACGTTGCCGATCGCCCCGGTGAAGGTGTTCTCGGGGGCGAAGTTGCGCTCGAAGCCGTGGTTGCGGATCTGCTGCGAGGGATACAGGTAGTGTGCGATTTTCGCGCTGATCGGCTCGATCTCGACGCCGACCATGCGCACCGACTCCGGTGCGGTGCCGACGAAGTGGCCGGCCCCGCAGCCCGGCTCGAGCACCACGGCGCCGTCGGGCAACCCGGCCCGCGCCACCGCCCGCCACAGCTCCGCCACCACCGCGGGGTCGGTGTAGTGCGCGTTCAGGGTGGTCTGACGGGCCTGGGCGAAGCCCTTGTCCCCGAGCAGGTCCAGCAGCTCGGCGTGCTCGTTACCCCACTGCGCGAGGATCTTCGCTCGGTTGTCGAAGATCTCCGGGATCGCTCCCCAGCCGGACCACTGCGCCAGCACCGCCTGCTCGTCGGCGGTGGCCGGTCGCTGCTGCTGGTCGAGGTGCTGCACCAGACGCAGAGCGGCGATGTTCGCCCGTGCCCGGGCCTTCGCCCCGCTGGGGACGAGCACCTCGGTTCCGAGGGCGAAGTCCTGCACCGCCGCGGCTGGGGCGGCAGGGCGGGCCACCGCGGCGTCGGCACCGTGTTCGGCGGCCGGCGCGCTTTCCTCGAGGCCGGTCTCCGCGACCATCTCGGGCGCGGTCGGCTGGTCCGCGGCCGCGGTGGCCGGTAGCTCGCTGCTGGCTGCGGCGGTGTACTTGGCGGCGGCGGTGCGGGAAACCCAGATGTGTGCGCCGGATTTCTTACGGACGCGCACCAGCTGGCGCTTGTCCCGCCACAGGGGACTCGACAGCGGCTCGCCGTACTCGGTCTCGGGAACAACCAGCTCGTCGGTGTCCACAGCCGGGGTCCTGGGCGCCGCCTCATCGGTCGAGGCGGCAGCCTCCGGCTCGACGGTCGCCGCCGGAGGGGTCGCGGCGGGCGCGGCAGGTTCTTCCTGCTCCAGAACCGGCTCGGGGGCCGGATCGGTGATCGGCCTGGCGTGGCCGACCATCAGGTGTTCGGTGAGCACCCACGAGGTTGCGGACGTCTCGAGGGCAGGGTCGGTGACGGTCGGGGTCGACGGCTCGGTGGGAGCGGGGTCGACCTCGTCGAAGATCACCGCGCCTGCGTCGTCGATCGCAGGCGCTACGACTCGGGGGGACGGCGGTTCGGCCTCCTCGCGCTGCGGTTCTGCTCCCGCGTCGACATCGGCCTCGGCCTGTGGGCCGATCTCGGCGGTGTTCTGCGGGTCGAGCTGCTCGCCGTCGTGTTCGGCGGCGAGCACGGTGCGGGCTTCGGCGATCGCGTCCCGCAGGGTCAGCTCGGGTCGGGGCCGGCCGTCGACGGTGGTGATGCGTTCTTTGCTGCCCGGTGTCCGCCCCAAGCGGATCGTCACGTGCCGGCCGTCCGGGTCGCCGATGACCACATCTCCGACCCCGGCGAAGGTCAGATCGGCCGGGGTGAGGCTGTAGAGGTCGTCCCCGGCTGCCCGAAGCTCGCGCAGAACCTTCGGGTCCACATCGTGTTGAAGGGTCCAGGCCAGGTCGATGCCGTAGCGGTCGAGCAGGGCGGTTTCGGCCGGGAAGTCGCTGCGCAGCTGGTCGATGATGCCGCGCCGCACATCCTTGATGAGTGCGTGGTCGGCAACCGCGGAACCGGATTGGCTGTAGCGCCACAGCAGGTCCGCACTGGCGGCAGCGTGGTAGAACTCGTTGTTGCGGGCGTAGGCGATCGCCCTGGTCAGCACGGTGGCGCGGGCCTGGGCGTAGGGCCGGTAGGCCCGCTCGATCCACTCCGGGAGCGCGATGTTGCGGGCTTCGAGCAGCGCACCGATTGCCGCCCGGGCGTTGCGGCCGCAGGTTACGGAGCTGCTCTCGCCGCCGAGGGTGTAGTCCCAGCCCCGCATCGGGAAGTAGGCGACCTTGCTGTTCGGATGGTCCTTCAACGTCAGGGCGCAGTAGGCCGCCCCGTCCCGGAACTGGGCGGACAGCTCCGACGGGTCGGGTGCGGGCAGGTTCGGGATGATGTTCCCGCGCATCTCCGCAGCCAGACGCTCGGTGGGAATGTCCGCGGTGGCGGCGATCAGATCGGGGCGCTCTTCGGCCATGACCTCGAAGGCGGTCTCGATACCGATCTCGATGATCGGGGTGCGCGGGTACATCGGCAGCCCGACCCACGATCCGAGCAGCGGGTCCCGTCGGGCGTGCATGGTCATCCACGCCGTCCACTGCGCGGCGGTGCCCTGATCCCAGGTCAGCTCGGGACCGTGCACACGCTCCCATTCGGCGTAGGCCCGCTCATACAGCTCGTCCGGCAACCGGTGTTCGAGCAGTACCTTCGCTGCGGCCTGGCGCAGCGGGGGCGCCTTGCGGGCGGCCTCGGCGATCAGGCTCTTGACCTCGGAACGGGTCACGGCCGGCAAGTAGTCCGGGCGCCGGCCTTCGACCTGAGCGATCAGCCGCGGATCGACGGCGACCTCGGCGATCAGAGCCTGCCGTTCGCCAGCGGTGGCCTCGCGACGTGCCTGCTCGACACCGGCGAACCACTGGTGGCGGATCTCATCGCGGCCCGTGCGGCTGCGCACCTTGCCGATCGCGGCGGCGACCTGCGGATCGGTGTCCGGCTGCGGCAGCGTCAGCGGATCGGCCGGGTCATAGGCGGCGCGGCCTCGTGCCCACCACTGATCGACCTCGACCGTGGCGGCCTGGTCGATCCCGTCCTGCACTGCGGCGACGTGCTCGCCGCGCTGCTCGGCGGTGGCCGGTTCGGCCGGCTCCTGGGTGTCGAGTACAGCCTGGGTGGTGTCGAGGAAGTCCTCGGTGAACGGACGCTCGACGTCGGCGCGGGCCTCGACGATCGCGTCGGCGACCTCGGTGGTGACCGGATGCTGTGTCGGCTCGCCGGTGCGGGCCTGCCAGTACGCCTCGGCAGCGCGGTGCCCGAGCTCGCCCCAGCGTTTCGGGTCGGACAGCATCACTCGGCACACCAGGAACTGCTCGTCGGTGAGCGAGTCGCGATCGGCCATCAGATCCGCGAGGGCGACCTGGGCTTTGACCGTGAAATGCCCGTCGGCCCACGACAGGAACTGCGCTGCGGTGTTGACCTGCGGGTTGGCGGCAGTGTCGGCGTCGGTGTCCGGTTCGGCGAGGCGTTCGAGCACCCGGCGCTCGACGTCGGCCAGGGGGTCGATCCGCGGCCGCGGCCGCGGCTGCTCGACCTGCGGTTCTTCGTCCTGGGATGTCTCGGCAGCGGCTGGGGCAGGTGGTGTGGCCGGCTCGGCCGGTGTCGCGGCCGGGATGAACATCGGCCCGGCGGGACGGTCGGTGAACTGGGCGTTGGGCAGGTTGCCGGCGAGCATCGCCGTGATCAGATCGTGGGCTTGGCCTTTGGTGATGTCGTCGTCGAGGACGAACGGCACGTTCGCCTCCGCGGCCAGGCGCTCGATGGTGCGCAGTTGCCGCTCGGTTGCGGGATGCTCCCGCCAGGCCGGTTGTGCGGCGGCGACCTCGCGCACCGTCTGCTTGGGGACGGCCTCCGGGTCGATGCCCCAGGTGTGCAGCTCGGTGCGCAGCTGGTTTTCCTGCGCCCGCAGCTCACGCCAGCGTCCCCGCAGACGGTCGAGCCGTTCGGTCAGCGTGGTGACGCGCTGACCGTTGACCTCGATGCCACGGTCGAAACCGCGTTCCTGCGCAGTCTCCAAAGCTGTGTTCGCTGCGCCCAGCCTCTTGGCGAGCTTGCGTCCCAGCAGCTCCAGGTCTACGAATTCGCTGCGGACTTGCGCCCACTGCGCCTGGATCAGAACGGCAGATCCGGGTCCTCCGGCGGGTTGCGCCGCATCTCGTCCTCGATCAACTCCGTCAGCTCCTCGGTCAGCCGGTCGCGGGAGGTCGCCGGCACCGGCTGGTTGTCCTCGATCCGCTGTGCGATCAGGGCCTGCGCCAACGCCCGGAACCATGCCGGCTTGTCCAGCCACACTCGCTCGACCACCCGCACCGCGGTCGGGTTCGGCCTGACGTTCTGCGTCCGCCACCGGTCGGGGTCCTGCGCTACCCGAGCCGCTTCCCAGTCCTTCTCGGCTTCCTGCTCGGCCCACTGCTCGAACTGCTCCCAGTCCTGTCGGATCTCGGGGGTCACCTGCGGATACAGTTCGTTCTCGAGCACCATCTCCCGTGCTGCCCGCCACGCCGTTTCCTTCGCGCGGACCGCGTCCTGGTACGTCGCGTCCGGCGCCGGCGGGTTCGCCTGCTCGAACTGTTCGGCCGCGTCCTCGGTCAGCTGCTGCAGGCGCAGGGCCTGCCGATCGATCCGTTCCTGCTCGGTCGCCGGATCGACGCCCAGCCACTCGACCAGAATCCGCCTGGTCTCGGCCGCGATCGTCAGGTCGATCCCCTCGACCTGTGTCGTGAATTCCTCGCTCTGCGCCACCGCCCTGTCCTCCCTGATCCTCGGAACCGAATGCCCCCTGCTGGGCGTCTTCCCCCGTCACGCGACCTCCTCGACTGCCCCCGACTCTGGGCGTAGCGCCCCCTTCATCCGCAGGACTGCCGGAGATATTACAATAGTAATAGGTGAATCCGTTGCCAGGGGAAAGCTCGGCCTCTCCAAGACTTATGCGGCCTTTCTGTTGGACGACGTCGCAGCAAGCGCTTCTGTGACGATCAGGCGCGCCGACCGGTAGTCCGCACGGCCATTGGCCCTGGCAGGAAATCGTCCGTATCGCATCCGAGCGCTTGCGTCCATGGGGAGGGCCAGATTCGATGGGGGAGTCCTAGGGACGCCGTGCTTCTTACCGCGGCGGCTTCTCCACTCAATTTCTTCGAGCCACCACCGATGCAGTTCACGGTCGACAAGGTGCCGATGAGCTCTCTGTGCTGCCACGCCTCTAACTCCGAGCGAGGCAGCCACTCGGTCCATCTGTTGCGAATTTCTTGAAGTCGACAACTTCGGAAGCAGCCCCTTCTCATAGAGTTTTCCTACGATCCGGGACACGGTGCTTCGGGTGTAGCCAGTAAAGGATGTAACCCAGGAAATTATGTCATTTCCGAAGGAAGCGGAAGTTGAGGTTTCCCCGAACTTGAGAACTGCCCAGTGAACACGGGCACCCACACCACCGAGCCCTGCTCCGTTCGACCAGACATCGTGAGTGTGGTGGTCCAACAGTTCTAGGGATAGCCCTGAACCAGAGCGGGGGGCGGGTTCCCCTTGTGTTGCAGTAGAACACCGAATGTTCAACTCCCAGGTGGAGGCTCGAGTCCCTGCTCCTGCTCGAACTCGAGAAATCCAGCCTTCCTGTGCAAGCACTCGCAGGCGTCGAGACACCGTGGAAGCATCAACGGCGGCTGCTTCGGCCAATCGGCGTACATCTATGTCCAGCGTCCGTGTGCGGGCCGTACGTGCCAGGACGACCAGGGCATGCAGGATTCGTTCGTCGCTCGCTCCGCCGGCGCGTGCCCAACGAGTCGGGTCTGTTGTAATAGCGGCTTCGATTTGGTCGAGCTCGTCATCGATAACTTCGCGTTCGGTGACACTGGGCGGAGTAAACCGAGCGGCGGTATCGAGGGCACGCCGCCACTGGCGAACCGTCTCATCTCGGCCCCGGTCACGGTCTTCGCGTAGGCGGACAAGACCCGGGGCTGAACCGACAACTGCTTCGACATCTGCCAGGGTACGACCAGCTTTCGCCATCCCGAGCAGGATGCTGTGTGCGAGGGCCGATCTGTCGGTGCCTAGCGGGGGAGTCGTAGATAGAAGCGCGCGAGTTCGGGCGGTAAGTGGTCGGCGCGGGCGATCGAGATGCGGTCCGGCCTGGTCCTTGACGATGCGGACCCTCTGAAGACGGGGGTCTCGCAAATGAGATTCGGTGTGAGGATGCTGGGCGAGAAGCCATTGCACCACCTCGGGCGAAGTACCTGCATCCATGCGCACCAACGTGTCGATCAGTGCTTGCCCACGAAGATGGGGGAGGGACCAGCCACCGTGACGATGGGGAGCGCCAGGAGGTCGCACCGCGCCAGTGGCGGAGTTGGTGAGCGGGGACAGATCGAGACTTGGGTAGTGTTGGCGTAGTACGTGCGCTAAGCGGCGCACACTGTCCGCAGAAGTGCCCGGTTCGGTGAGCCGGACCCATATGTGCTGGCCCTTCGTCGGACCGGAGACTGTACGCAGATATGCGACTCCCAGGTCATCAAGCACATTGCACAGGCGATCTGCATCACTGACGGCAGTCTCAGTACCGTGCCGACTGCTATCGAAGTCGAACGCGAGTAGCCGGAATCGTCGCTGTGTATCAGTGAGGTGAATAGCCCACGGCACGGCCGGTGCAGTCGCAGGCATCGCTGATGTGGCCAGGTAGTCATGCGTTTGCTGCACGTCGAGACGTACTCGGGGTCGCGGTGACCATTTACGAGTACACACCTCAAACAAGCGCTCTATGAGACGCGGGTCACTTATCTGTGACGTGTTCGAACCGCAGCATTTAGTGGCCGTACTTAAATCGCTGGCGACACGCGGTGATTTGATTGAACCTTCTTCAGGGTGTGCGATACCCTGAGACCACTCAGGCAAGAGTGTCCCTTCGGGGAGGTAGAGGAACAAGAAGTTGGCGCTTCTCCTCTACGTGACTTATTTCGAAGCCCCTGGCCGGCACGCCGGGGGTTTCGTTTTTGTATAGGCCTGCTCTACGCGGTCAGGCGCTTCGTTGGATCTGGGTGTCCTCCTCTTCCTGCAGCCCTGCGGCGGTCAGGTCGGCGACTGTCGTCCCCATAGCGTCCGCAACGATCTCCATAAGCAGCGTGTTGGCGTTGAGCCCACGCCGTTCCGCTTCGGTATGAAGGAACCGACGCACGCTTGGGTGCACACGAAGGTTCATCTGCACAGGCGTATACGGCAGCGCGGGACGGCCCACTCTGCGGCGACGGACACAATCGGACATGCCGACGATCATGACAGTTCGTCTTGTTCTTTCACTCTAGACACGCCGGACTTGCAGAAATTTTCTGCTACCTACGAAGTAGAGAGTTAGGTGCACGAGCTAAGCGTGCGCGGGCAGTGATCTTGCCATCGGACGCCGAAGCGACGGGAAACCGTCGAGTGATGCTACGACAGTGCGTCATTGATACCAGATTGCACATCGAGGATTACTGTCTATACCCTCCGCACGGCAGCCTGTTTGTAGAACGATCCCAAGCGACCTCACTACAAGCCTGCGAGAGGTGCCGAAGCAGCGAGAGTCGCGCAAATCTCAAGATAGACGGCAAAGGCGCAGGTCGCAGGATTGCCGATAACCTAAGTTATGTTAACTAGAGTGGAACCGGACCTCCTCCGGACAGGTGCGGCAGGGCGTCCGAGGCGTTCGGGGATCCCTGGTTCGCCCCGGATCGATGCGATGGGCCCCACCTGTCACTCGGCCTCTGGCTCGAGTCCGGCTCACCTCCGGACTGCGACCGGCCTGCCGGCGCCCGTGCCGGATCGAGCCGCCGATCCGCTCGACGCGCGTTCGGCTGCTCATGCATCGGGTGCCATGCCGCAGCGACGCGCACACTGCACCGACCCACGGTTCACCGATGCGGCGTTGCGGCAGCACCGTGTGGTCGTCGCGTGCGCGTTGCGCGCCGCAGATCGCGCGGACGATGCGCATGTTGGTGGCGCGGGATCATCCCGTCCCCCGGGGTGCTGCGACCACCGATCGCCCCTTCTCGCCTCTTCCACATTTGATGGATAATCGGGGTTATCCATGATTTATCGCAGTGGCGGAACTGCGCAAGGGTGACCCCGCCAATCAGCGCCATCCTGCGATCCGAAGGACGCCACGTCGAGAGGCCGTCAAGCCCGCTGGCACGTGCGAGTTGCTACCGGGGATCCTCTGTGGGGTCGGAAACCGGGTTCTGGACCACTGTGTGTGATGGTGCGACACTGCGACTCAGGGTAGGGATCCTGGCAATTCCGCCTGGCAGACTTCGGCCATGGACCGGAACCGAGGCACCGGAAACAACGGTCGCCACGAGTACTACAGCACCAGCGACGTCGGTGAGGAACTGCCGACCGTCCGGCACGGTGACTTCGAACAAGCGGACTAGGATATGCGCTTTTTGTCCGCGCTGACCAGACATCTGTCGGCACGATCCTGGGACACTGGGGTGTACGAGATCGAACGGCTGAGCTGGGCGGATTCGGTCATGACGTTGGTGGTGCGGGTATGGGGTCGCGATGACTCCGGCCTGGTCGGTTGGCGCGAACACCTGCCCACAATCCGAGCAGGTTTCGCACCCGACGATCCGGAGACAGTCGCGAGCGCCTGGCACACCGGCGAGTTCTGTCCCAGCTACCTGCCGCACCCGTATTCGCCTGGCCCCGACGGTATTCACTGGATCGGGACCCGGCGACCGTCTCACCCCGACAACCGGTGATACCGACCCCGCCGCTGGATCGTCACGGAAGGGTGGACCAGAACCGGACACCGTCACGTTAGGCACGCCGGCGCCGAGCCGCTCCACCGTTCGGTGCCCGCTCGTGCCTCCAGTCGACCAGCGACCGGGCGAACTTCGACATTCTTATACGCTCTAGCAGCTAATACAAGATAAAGTAGGATTTCTCATCTAAGCTTGTACACGTCGAGGGGACGAGCATGGCCGAAACATCACAGCTTCTCTCCGGCGCGATCGCGCTGCTGCGTCGTGCCGGCATCCGCCTTGTCTCCGGTTCCCTCGACGCCTGGGACCTGACTCTGCCCGACGGCCGGGAATTGCCGACCCGGGTGCGCATATCCCGGCGGCCACCCACCCCCACGGTCCTCGCCCGGCTGCTCGCCGAACCGGGCCCAGCCCGGCGCGTGCTCGTGGTAACCCCACACGCCACGGCGCATCTGCGCACTCTCGCGACAAACGGCGAAATCGATCTCATCGCCGTGGACGAAGACCTACTCGTATTCGCCGGCGCGCGCTACGACGTGACCGAAAACGCAACCCCTACATCCCCTGCCGCATCTGCTGCCCGGGGCCGCAAACCCTGGGTGCGCTGGGCTCTGGCCCGGGTCCTGCTGCTCTCGGATAGGGCGCAAACCCAACACCGGCTCGCCGAGACACTGGAGGTCTCCCAGCAGGCAGTCTCATTCGCCCTCAAACAGCTACAGGCGGTGCGGCGCACCGAGCACGGCTGGTTCGCCGCATCCCCCGAGGAGTTGCTCGCGGACTATCTGGCCGGCTATCCCGGTCCCGGTGGCGCCGTGACCTACTGGTACGGCCTGGATCCGGTGATTGCCCAGGCCACCGCCGTTGTTGACTTCTGCGCCCGGCAGGATGTGGCAGTGTTGGTCAGCGGCGATGCCGCGGCCGATGTGTACGCCCCATGGCGGCTGCCGACCCGGGCGATGCTCTACACCGATCGGTTCGTCGACCTCGCCGCCGCGGGCTTCAGTCCCGCCACCGAGGCCGAACACACCATGGCCGTGCAGGTCCCCGCCGATCCGACCCTGTGGCGCACCGCGGAGATCAGCGAGCCAGTGCTGTTGGCCGATCCGCTGATCACTGCGGGCGATGTGCTGCGCACCGGTGGCGCTGATGCCGCCGAAGCCGCCGATCATGTGTTCGCCACGATCCGTCAGAAGGCTGCTCTGTGACCGAGGTGGAGATCCTCGCCGCGTCGAATGCCGCCGACCGCGGCCTGCGGGCGTTGGCCGATCTCGCCGCCGCTGCGGCCGGGGCCAACTATCGGGTCGTTGGCGGGCACATGGTGCACCTGCTCGGTCGCCTCTACCCCACCGACACCGCTGCCCGGGTCACCGCCGACGCCGATGCCGGCATGGACCCTGTCGCCGCAGCCGACGCCACCTTCCACACCGCGCTACTCGCCCGTGGTTATCGGCTGGTGACCGGCAACCACTACGAGGCACCCTCCGGGGACGGCACTCCCCTGTCGGTTGATCTCCTGGTTCCCGGCACCGGTGGTCGCCGGATCGAACGCGTCGAGTACGCCGGGCGCGGCTTCGACGCCATTCCCGGTCTGACCCTCGCGCTGGCCGCCGACCCGATTCGGGTGCGGGTGCGGGCACGCCTGACGACCGGCGAGACCGTGCGTTTCGGGGTGCCGGTGCCCGGCGTCGAGCAGGCGGTGGTGCTCAAGGCGCTCGCCTGGCGCAGCCGCCTCGCCGCCAAGGATGTCGCCGACCTGTGCACCCTGTTGTCGATCACCCATGAACACCGAGACCGGTTTCCCGCTTGGAAGCTGCACACCGCCCGTACCGGTGCCCGCAAGGACGCAGCCCGGGCTCTGCACGAGCTGGTCGCCATGCTCGACCGCGGCCAGCGCATCGACGGACTGACTATCGCCCCGGCGCGTCTGTCCGGTCTCATTCGCCGCTACGTGGTCGACCCCCACACGGCCCGACCGCCAAGCGACACCGGCACCGCGCAGCAGATCGCTCGTGATCCCAGCGGACAGGAGGCGTTGCTGTCGGCTCTGCGCGCCGCCGTGTCCGGTCACCCACCACGCTCGAAGCCCGGTACACCCGGCGGTAGTACGACCCCGGCCCAGCCGGAGCCACCC
Source organism: Rhodococcus pyridinivorans (assembly GCF_900105195.1). Lineage (NCBI taxonomy): Bacteria > Bacillati > Actinomycetota > Actinomycetes > Mycobacteriales > Nocardiaceae > Rhodococcus > Rhodococcus pyridinivorans. The sequence continues at coordinate 24,986 of NZ_FNRX01000001.1, forward strand.
GACCACAGTCCCCAGGCTGGCCCCGACCTGGAGCTGTAAGCCCGGCATTCCTTGTTCGAGAGGAGCCCCAGACCTCGCACGCTGTCCGCGACCCACGGTGCATGCATGGCTCGCGATGCGTGCACGCATCGCACGCACTGCACGCATCGGTATCGACGCGGATCAGAAGGCCTGGGTCCGAGCCACTGGTGCAGTTCACGCTATCGTGCCCACGACAACTCGCGCCGGGAATAGCCGGAGGCAGGGGCGCGTTGCACTGTCCGGATCGGGTGCGTTTCCGTGTCCCCCGGGCTCAACCCTTTGCCTTCACGGAGTTCCGTTCGGCTGGAGCCGTGTTGCGCCTTTCGCCGAGAGGCGACCGAATGCACCCGATCCCTTCCCCGTCCACTTCGTGCCAGCACGCTGCGGCGGCGTAGCCCATTGCCCACCTGCCTCGCGCAGCATCCGGCCGGCACCGCGAGCTTCTGCAACGCCTTGTCGGTACGGTCGTGGAGCCGGTGAACCAGACACCGACATCAACCGGCGGCGGCACGATATGGGGACGACATCCCCGCCCGCTCGGACACTCCCGTGCCTCCGGACTGTCACCATCAGTATCGACACTTACGTCAGGTGCCAGGTCCAGCGACTTACACCAGGTGATCACAGATTATTCACGTGATGTGCCGCCGACGGCGATGTCGCTGGATGGTCCCGGGGCCAGGAGATGCGAATCTAATATCGTGCCGCTGATTGTGCCCCGGGGTCTCCCCAATCATCGTTTCGTCCGCTACGTTCGACCACCTGTCAGTTCTCCTGGACGCGAGAGCGTTCCGCTGTATCCCCTACAACCGGCGACTCGTCAGATCAGAGTTCTCGTTGACACTGGCACCCTCGAACAATCCTCGGTGGAGGCGCTGGTAGCGCTCTTGACGAGGAGCGAGATCGAGTCCTGCCTTGTCGTTCAGAACGACGACGATTCACCATCCGATTGGATGAATGCTCTCGGCATCGACCGGTGGTACCGCTTTCACTTCACTACCGTGGACGAGGCTCCCCGAAGGGGTGACTCCTCGGTCGTGGGGGTGGAGGGGTTTGTTGGCGTTGACCAGGTGCTGGGCGCCACAGGACACTTCTTCGGTGTCTACTCGCAGCTCGACCATCACCGTGGTGAGGTAGCCGCTGGCCACGATGAGTTGTCGATCGCCGACCGCCATCGAGCGGCTGCGTTGGCCAGTGCCGCAGGCACACTGGGCGCCGATGTAATTGTCACGGGTGCTCGCACGGCTGGACGACACGACGTAGCCGACAACGACATAGCGATCAGCCTTTCCCCGGATCAGTTCACCCGGCTTTTCGGTCACTATCTCCGGATAACCGGGAACCGGGACTTGGAGGTTTCCTTCGGACAGCTGGTCGGCGGTGGAAGCTACAGGCGCACGCACAGCGCTCGATCAGTCACCGACATGTACGAGGCGGGCATCGATGCGTCGGCGCCGCATCTGACTGCGATACGAGTGATGGCCTTGGGAGCGGGGGATCAGGGATTGGTCGATTCGTCGAAGACTCCGGCGCCGCCGCACACCCCGGTGTCGGGCAGGGTCAGCTCGACCCGGGCCGCGGCGTCGTGGTCACCGGCCAGGGCGGCGGCGATGCTGCGGACCTGCTCGTATCCGGTCATCGCCAGGAACGTCGGGGCCCGGCCGTAGCTCTTCATGCCGACGACGTAGAAGCCGGGTTCGGGGTGGGAGAGCTCGGCGACTCCGTGCGGATAGACGGTGCCGCAGGAGTGCACGTTTGGGTCGATCAGCGGGGCCAGCGCGGTCGGGGCCTGCAGGACCGGGTCGAGGTCGAGGCGGATTTCCGAGAGCCACGACAGATCGGGGCGGAACCCGGTCGAGGCGATGACCTCGCCGACGGCGTCGATGCGGGCGCCGGTGTCAGAGACCAGCGTGAGCTGACCGTCGGTGGTGGGTTCGACGGCGGCGGTGCGGAAGCCGGTGACGACCTCGAGGAGTCCGGCGTCGACGGCCGTCTTGGCGCGCAGCCCGACGTCGCCGCGGCGCAGCACCCAGGTCAGCCGGGTGCCGGGGGTGGTGCGGGCGAGTTCGGCCAGCGCGACGATGGCATTGAGCGTTGAGTGGCCACTACCGGCGATGACGGTGTGCCGGCCGGCGTAGCGGGCGCGCACCGCGTCCTCGCCCAGGTCCGGGACGCGGTAGGTGATCTTCTCGGCGGCGGCGCGCTCGCCCAGGGCGGGCAGTCCTTCACCGCCGAGGGGGCTGGGGGTGTCCCAGGTGACCGAGGCGTCGATCACGGCGCGGGCGAGCAGGCGGGATTCGGTGCCGTCGCGGTGGCGTACGTGCACCGACAACGGTTCGGTGTCGCGTCCGGCGTCGACGATCCGGTCGCGGCCGCGGCGGGCGATGCCGATGACCTGGTGGTCGAGCCGGACCGCGTCGCCGAGGGCGTCGGCCAGCGGGGTCAGGTACCGGCCGGCCCAGTCCTGGCCGGTGGGGTAGGAGTCGACGCCGGGGGCGCTCCAGCCGGTGGTGTCGAGGAGACGCGGGCTGCGGGGTCGATCAGTTCGGCCCAGCGGGAGAAGGTGTGGACGCTGTGCCACTGCGTGATGGCGGCTCCGGCGCTGGTACCCCGCTCGAGTACCAGCGGCTCGAGGCCGCCTTCACGCAGGTGAGCGGCGGCGGCCAGGCCGATCGGTCCGGCTCCCACCACGACGACGGGCAACTCGCTCATAACAGATCCTTTCATCGATGGGTATCGATCTAAGCTGCCGCCAGAATATAGATGGGCATCGATGAATGCAGCCATCGATGCCGATCGATATAGTGGGGGTATGACATCACTCGGCCTGCCGACCCCGGCCATCCCCGGCGCGGAGGTGGACATCGACGCCCTGAGCCCCGAGGACGCGGCCACCTACGCCGGGTGGTTCGCCTGCCTGGCCGAGCCCACCCGGGTGCGGCTGCTGCACCACGTCGCCGCCCGCCCGGCCGGCATCACCGTCGGGGAACTCGCCGAGATCCTCGGGATCGGCCAGCCCACCATCTCCCATCACGTCCGCAAGCTCGCCGACGTCGGCTTCGTCACCACCGGCAAACACGGCACCAGCACCGTGGTGATGGTCAACCCGAGTTGCTGCAGCGACCTACCCAGTGCCGCCGACGCGGTCATGGGTGTGCTCACCGCACGGCCGTGCTGCCCCGAGGACGTCCCGGCCGACGTGAGCGTGCGCCCGCTCGCCGACCGCGATTGGGAGGCGGTGCGCCGCATCTACGGAGAGGGCATCGCCACCGGTACCGCAACGTTCACCACCGAGGTTCCCACCCGCGAGGTCCTCGAGGACCAGTGGCTGCCCGGGCATCGGTGGGTCGCCGAGATCGAGGGCCAGGTGGTCGGCTGGGCAGCGTTGAGCCCGGTGTCGGGGCGCGAGTGCTACCGGGGGGTGGCCGAGAACTCGGTGTACGTCGGCGACGGCATGCGCGGACGCGGGGTCGGCAAAGCGCTGCTGCGTACCCAGGTCATCGCCGCCGATCAGGCCGGACTGTGGACGCTGCAGACCTCCATCTTCCCGGAGAACCGTCCCAGCCTCGCCCTGCACCATTCGGCGGGGTTTCGCACCGTCGGTGTGCGCGAACGCATCGGCAAACTCGCCGGGGTGTGGCGCGATACGGTACTGCTCGAACGCCGCTCCGAGTCCGTTCCCGCCGCTGACAACCACTGACGAACGGGACCGACCGCCATGGATATCGAACTGCTGTACTTCGACGGCTGCCCGAACTGGCAGCTCGCCCGCGACCGCCTCGCCGAGGCCCTGGCCGCAACCGGCAACGCCGGCACCCCGATCCGGCTGCGCCGTATCGAGACCCCGGAGGCTGCTGAGCGCGCCGCCTTCGCGGGCTCCCCGACGATCCGCATCGACGGGATCGACCCGTTCGGTCCCACCGAGGGTGTCGGGTTGACCTGCCGCGTCTACCGCACCGCCGACGGACCCGGCGGCGCCCCGAGCACCGCGGAGCTGATCGACGTGCTCCGCCGGGTCGAAGGTCGGCAGGGCTGAGCCGGTGTCGGGCTTGACCTTCGAGTCGACTCGAAGGTTTACCGTCGAGGAGTGAGCACGATGCTGATCTCCCAGTTCGCCGAACACACCGGTGTCCCGGCCACCACCTTGCGGTTCTACGAATCCGCAGGACTGGTCCCGGCGGGGCGCACCGACAGTGGATATCGCGTCTACGGAGATCGGGATGTCGACCGCGTTGCGTTCATCCAGGCGGCCAAGCACGTGGGACTCCCCTTGGGTGAGATCCGCGAACTACTGGCGGTGTGGGAGCACGATCCCTGCGCCGAGGTCCGTGCGCAGCTACGCCCGAAGATGGCCGCTCGCCTGGACGAGGCCGCCACCCGGACCGCGGAACTCGCCGCCTTCACCGACACGCTTCGGCATGCTCTTGCCCAGCTCGACGACCTGCCTGATCGCGCCGAGCCGTGCGATGCCGGCTGCGGATTCCTTGCGCCGCAGCCCCGCACCCAGGTCGTCGACCCTCCTTTCGCTGCGCCTGGCGCGGCGATCACCGTGCCGGCCGACCCGCCGATTGCCTGCTCCCTCGACGCCGCCGACCACGGGGAACGTGTGCACCGGTGGCAGCAGGTACTCGTCGACGTTGTCCGCGAACCCGGTCCGGCGGATGTGCGACTGCGCCTGCCCATCGACCGAGTCGGTGCACTCGCCGAACTCGCCGCCGCCGAGCAGCACTGCTGCCCGTTCTACGAATTCGACCTGCATCTGCGCGGTACCGAAGTGATCCTCGACGTGGGGGCACCGGCAGCGGCTGCAGAAATGGTGCGCGCGTTGTTCGGCGACGGCACGAGCGCCCCACCTGCTCGCTGACCACCGGTCCCACATCCCTGGCTTTCACAGCCGGTCCCCACTGCTGCCTCGCTCGACCCGCCTCGAAAGGCCTCTACCAGCGCATGTCCGCGACCCAGTGGCTCGAACGCCACCAGATCCTCGTCTACCTCGGTGCCCTGGTGACCGGCGCCGTCGTGGGACTGACCCTGCCGGATTCCTCGTCGGTGTTCGAAGCGAGCATCTACCCGCTGCTCGGGGCACTGCTCTACGCCACCTTCCTGCAGGTGCCGTTCACCACACTGGCCGAGGCCGTCCGCGACCGCCGGTTCCTCACCGCGGCCCTGGTTCTCAATTTCGTCGTCGTCCCGCTCGTCGTCGCCGCCCTGACGTTGGTGGTGACATTCCCGCAGGCCGTGCTGCTGGGCATCCTGCTGACCCTGCTCACGCCCTGCATCGACTACGTCATCGTGTTCTCCGGTCTCGCCGGAGGTGACAGCAGGCGACTGCTTGCCGCCTCACCGCTGCTGATGTTCGCCCAGATGGCGGCACTGCCGCTGCTGTTGTGGCTGTTCATGGGATCAGAGCTCACCGATATCGTCGACGTCGCACCGTTCCTCGAGGCGTTTCTCATCCTGATCGTCGCACCGCTCGCCCTGGCGTGGGTCACGCAGGCCCTGGCTGCACGGCGCCGTGTCGGTGTCGTGCTCACCACCGCGTTCACCGCGGCGATGGTTCCACTGATGGCCGGAACCCTGTTCGTCGTCGTGGCTGGTCAGATCCCGAAAATTCGCGACGAACTCCACCACGTCGGCACGGTCATCCCCGTCTACGCCGCCTTCTTGATTCTCATGGCCGGACTCGGATTCATCGCGGCACGAGTGTTCCGGTTCGACGTCGGCCGCTCACGTGCGTTGATCTTCAGTGGTGCCACCCGCAATTCGCTCGTGGTACTTCCGCTCGCGCTCGCCTTACCGGCCGGCTATGCCCTGACCCCCGTCATCGTCGTCACGCAAACCCTGGTCGAGCTCGTCGGCATGGTCCTCTACGTCCGGCTCGTGCCACGCATGGTTCCCGACACACCGACAGCATCTCTGCCGTGAGGCATCGCTCGCACTGTCGATGATCAGGTCATCGACAGTGCGGGGACGCTGATGCGCGGGCGACGTTTGGAACGAGCTCGGCGATCAGCGCCTCGACCTGGGCCTTGATCTCGTCGCGGATCGGCCGCACCGCCTCGACCCCTTGCCCGGCCGGGTCCTCGAGCACCCAGTCCCGGTAGGACTTGCCCGGGAATGCCGGGCAGGTGTCGCCGCACCCCATGGTGATCACCACATCGGAGGCCTGCACTGCGTCGACGGTGAGGATCTTCGGATTCTGCGTGGAGATATCGATCCCCACCTCGGCCATCGCCTCGACCGCAGCGGGGTTGACCTGCGCGGCCGGAGCGGAGCCGGCGGAGCGGACCTCGATCCGATCCCCGGCCAGGGCGGTGAGGAACCCGGCGGCCATCTGGGAACGGCCGGCGTTGTGCACGCACACGAACAGCACCGACGGCGTGCGATCGGTGGCGGAGTGGGTGGTCATGAAGTGGAACGTCCTTTCGTAGAGGAAGGTCAGGCAGAGACAAGATCAGACAGAGACAGCGCCGAGCTCGGTCAGCAGGACACGGACCCGGGCATCGATGTCGTCGCGGATGCCGCGCACCGCCTCGAGCGACTCGTCTTCCGGGTCGAGCAGCGACCAATCGAGGTAGCGCTTGCCCGGATACACCGCGCAGGCGTCACCGCAGCCCATGGTGACCACCACGTCCGCGGCCGCCACCACATCATCAGTGAGCGGTTTGGGGTATTCGGCGCCGAGATCGAGCCCGATCTCGGCCATCGCCTCGACGACAACGGGATGGATCGACGATGCGGGCGCCGATCCGGCGGAGCGCACATGCACGCGTCCGACGCCGTGGTGGGCGAGCAACGCCGCCGCCATCTGGGAGCGGCCGCTGTTGCGCACGCACACGAACAGCACCTCCGGTACGTCCTTGGTGATCGCACCGTCGGCTTGTGCCAGCGCGGTGAGGCGTTCGCCGGCGAACCGGGTGGCCAGGGCGGTCAGGTGCGTGTGGATCTTGGCGGTGCGGCGCAGCGCAGCGTACGACTCGAACACCATCCGTTCCACGGTCTGCGGGGAGAACACCCCGGCGTACTTGTCGGCGAGGTGCTCGGCGGAACGCTGCAGCACCGCCTGAGGCATGAGCAGTTCCGGTTGTGCGGGGTGTGAAGACATCGGTCGCCTCCTGGCGTATCGACTTTTACTGCACAGCAGGGGTATTTGAACTCTTGAAACGCTTGCGCAGCGCCAACGAGACATAGATGAGGGCGACGAGGATCGGCACTTCGATCAGCGGACCGACGACACCGGCCAGAGCTTGACCCGAGGTGACACCGAAGGTGCCGATCGCCACGGCAATAGCGAGTTCGAAGTTGTTGCCCGCAGCGGTGAACGCCAAGGTGGTCGTGCGCTCGTAACCCAGACCGATCGCGGCGCCGAACAGGAACCCACCGCCCCACATGAGGACGAAATAGGCGAGCAGCGGCAACGCGATCCGCGCGACGTCCCACGGCTGCGACGTGATCTGCTCGCCCTGGAGCGCGAACAGGAGCACGATCGTGAACAGCAACCCGTACAGCGCCCACGGTCCGATCTTCGGCAGGAATGTGTCTTCGTACCAGTCACGGCCCTTGGCCTTTTCACCGAAGTGCCGGGTCAGGAAACCGGCGACGAGCGGGATGCCGAGGAAGATCAACACCGATTTGGCGATCTGCCACGGGGAGACGTCGAAAGCGGTCTGCTCGAGTCCGAGCCATCCCGGCAGCACCGAGAGATAGAACCAGCCGAGGACGGCGAACATGATCACCTGGAACACCGAGTTGATCGCGACCAGCACCGCGGCGGCTTCGCGGTCGCCGCACGCGAGGTCGTTCCAGATGATGACCATCGCAATGCAGCGTGCGAGGCCGACGATGATCAGACCCGTACGGTACTCGGGCAGATCCGGCAGCAGCAACCACGCAAGGGCGAACATCAGCGCCGGGCCGAGTACCCAGTTCAGAATCAACGACGAGATCAGCAGTTTGCGGTCGCCGGTGACGGTGTCGAGACGGTCGTAGCGCACCTTCGCGAGCACCGGATACATCATGATCAGCAGACCGAGGGCGATCGGCAGCGAGATGTTGTCGATCTCGAGGACGCTCAGAGCGTCGCCGAGCCCGGGGATCATCCGGCCGAGCAGCAGGCCGACGACCATGGAGATGCCGATCCACACGGCCAGGAAGCGGTCGAGGGTCGACATTTTTCCTGCCACAGAACGGTTTTCGGTGGTGGTGGTCACGAAACGGTCTCCTGATGAGGTTCGGCCGGGGTGCACGCACAGGTCGATCCGGGTAGCACCCCCGATTCGGTGGCCAGCACTGCGGACAACTGCTCGAGCGCGGCAGGGATCACCCGGTAGTACACCCAGGTGCCGCGGCGTTCGCAGTCGAGCAGTCCGGCTTCGCGCAGCACCTTGAGGTGGTGCGAGATGGTGGGCTGGGACAGGTCGAAGGCGGGACTGATGTCGCACACGCAACTCTCGCCGCCCTGGTGGCTGGCGATCATGCTGAGCATGCGCAGGCGCACCGGATCGCCGAGGGCCTTGAACATGCGGGCCAGGTCGCCGGCCCAATCGGAGGTCAGGGGCTCACGCGAGAGTGGAGGGCAGCACAGCTCGGCCTCGCTCGACATCTGATTCGACATACGTCTATATTGACTTCTATCAATTCAATCGTCAACCCGAGTCCGTCGGAAAGGACCACCCCTCGTGCCCACACCCTCGGTGCTGTTCGTGTGCGTGAAAAACGGCGGCAAATCCCAGATGGCTGCCGCCCTCATGCGCAAGACCGCAAGCGACCGGATCGTTGTCCATTCGGCCGGCACCACGCCCGGCTCGTCGCTCAACGCCCTGTCGATGCAGGTTCTCGAGGAAGTCGGGGCACCCACCGCGGGCGAGTACCCCAAGCCGATCGATCCGCAGCTGCTGTCCGAGGTCGACCTCGTCGTCACCCTCGGCGGCGAAGCCCACGTCGACGCGCCCGCCGGCGTAGTCGTGGAGAACTGGGACATCGACGAGCCGTCCGAGCGCGGCGTCGACGGTATCGAGCGGATGCGTCTGGTCCGCGGCGACATCGCCACCCGCGTCGACGAACTCGCCACCCGGCTACTCGACGCGACCCGCTGAGCACCTACCCCAACCAGGAGCAGAACACCATGAGCACGATCGCAGTCTTCGAACCGGCCCTGTGCTGCAACACCGGCGTGTGCGGCGAGGACCTCGACCAGAACCTGGTCACCTTCACCGCCGACATGGCCGCGCTGACCGGGCAGGGCGCCACCATCACCCGCCACAATCTGGCCAACGACCCGCTCGCGTTCGCGCACAACGAGACCGTCACAAAGTTCCTCGAACTTGCCGGATCGGACGGTCTTCCGCTGGTGCTCGTCGACGACGTCACCGTCGCCACCGGGCGTTACCCGACCCGCGCCGAGCTCGCCACGTGGGCCGGACTCGATGTTCCCGCCGCAGCGCCGTCCGGGGTGACCATGCTCGGGCTCGCCGACGACAACGACTCGTGCTGCACACCGGACGAGTCCACCTGCTGCTGACCACCCAGATCCGCACCCGCCCGCCGATCCGTCCGACGAGGAGTATCTGCTGCCATGACTGCCACCGACCCGACGTTCCTGACCGACCCACCCAGGTTCGTGTTCTTCACCGGCAAAGGCGGGGTCGGCAAGACCTCCATCGCGTGCGCGTCGGCGCTGCGCCTGGCCCGAGCCGGCAAGAGGGTGCTGCTGGTCTCGACCGACCCCGCGTCGAACGTCGGGCAGGTCTTCGGTCTGAGCATCGGCAACACGATCACCGAGATCCCCGCGGTGCCGGGGTTGTCGGCGCTCGAGATCGATCCCGAACAGGCCGCCGCCGCCTACCGTGAACGCATCGTCGGCCCGGTCCGCGGATTGCTGCCCGACGCGGAGATCGCGTCGATCACCGAACAGTTGTCCGGCTCGTGCACCACCGAAGTGGCCTCGTTCGACGAATTCACCTCGCTGCTCACCGATCCCGACGACCGGGTCGCCGGGTTCGATCACGTGCTGTTCGACACCGCCCCCACCGGCCACACCATCCGGCTGCTGCAGCTGCCCGGCAACTGGACCGAATTCCTCGATAACGGCAAGGGCGACGCGTCCTGCCTCGGGCCGCTCGCCGGCCTCGACAAGCAGAAGGCCATGTACGCCGGCGCGGTCGAGGCGCTGTCGGATCCCGGTCGCACCCGCCTGGTGCTCGTCGCCCGCGCCAACCGCTCTGCGCTGACCGAAATCGCCCGCACCCACGACGAACTCGCCGCGATCGGCATGACGAGACAGCATGTGGTCGTCAACGGCGTGCTGCCCGCCCCCGTCGACGACACCGATCAGCTGGCCACCGCCGTGCATCACCGCGAACAGGCGGCGCTCGCCGCGGTTCCCGCCGCGATCGCGGCGCTGCCCACGGATCTGGTCGCCCTCAAGCCGGTGAACATGGTCGGTCTCGACGCTCTGGCCACCCTGTTCGACATCACCACGGCCTCGAGTGCCGTCGGCGTCGATCCGGACGTCGCGGCGGTCACCGATGCTTCCCTGGCGGATCTGGTCGATGAGATCGAGTCCGACGGGCACGGTTTGGTGATGTGCATGGGCAAGGGCGGGGTCGGTAAGACCACCGTCGCCGCCGCGATCGCGGTGGCACTGGCCCGCCGTGGCCATGACGTGCACCTGACCACCACCGACCCTGCCGCGCACCTGACCGACACTCTCGCCGGGGAACTCGACCATCTTGAGGTCTCCCGCATCGACCCCCATGAGGCCAGTCAGGCCTACCGCAACCGGGTGCTGGCCGCCAAGGGCGCCGGGCTCGACGACGCCGGCCGCGCCACCCTCGCCGAAGATCTGCGGTCCCCCTGCACCGAAGAAGTCGCGGTGTTCCAGGCGTTTTCGAAGGTCATCCACGAATCACGCCGCAAGTTTGTCGTCGTCGACACCGCCCCCACGGGTCACACCTTGCTGTTGCTCGATGCGACCGGCTCGTATCACCGTGAGATCGCCCGGCAGATGGGCGACGGCGGACGCTTCACCACTCCTTTGATGCGGCTGCAGGACCCGGCACAGACCAAGATTGTGCTGGTCACGCTCGCCGAGACCACTCCGGTGCTCGAGGCCGCCGGTCTGCAGGGCGATTTGCGACGCGCCGGTATCGAGCCGTGGGCGTGGGTGGTCAACAACTCTCTTGCCGCAGCGGAGCCCACCGCACCGCTGCTCCGCCGGCGGGCCGTAGCCGAACTCGAGCAGATCGACAAGGTCCGGGGTGAGCTTGCCGACCGGTACGCGGTGATTCCGCTATCCACCACCGAACCCGTCGGAATCACCGCGGTGGGATCCTTGGCCGAACTGCGTCCGGAACCGTCGCCGGTGCAGTAGCTACCTGTAGAGGATTCAGCGGAACTTCTCCCGCGGAAGTCCGTCCACAGGTCTACCCAGAATCGGGAGCTACTCGCCGCTCGAGTATTGAAACTCGATGCTGCGACGATGTATCGGACATTATCGCCCACCCTGCCGCCTGAATACCCGTGGAGAAGAACTGTGCCGACTGTCCTTGCGTCCGACACCACCGATCTTGTGTCCGCGGTGGGTGCGGCTGTCGGTGGTGGTGCGACGGTCGTGGCCGCAGCGGCGGCGGTCGCCGCAGCTTTCGTGGCTGTTCGCACGTTGCGGGCGACGAAGCGTGACAGTCGGGACCGATCACGGCCGATGGTCGGTGCTGAATTGGTGATCGATCCTCAACTATCTGCTCGGACGGCGTCTCTGGTCGTACGCAACTTCGGACCCTCGGTGGCGTACAACGTCAAGGTTGAATTCGACCCACCACTGGCTGAGCAACCTACCCACAGCGGCCAGCCGAGCATCATCGCATTCCTCCTCAAGCGCTACGCCGACCCCATCCCCACCTTCATGCCCGGTAACGAACTGTTCAACATCTATTTCATCGGCAAAGAGGACCCGGACGACCCCGACCGGTCCATCCGCAACGATGAACAGATCCCCGATCGAGTCACCGTGACCATCACCTACGGATCTGCCCCCAACGAGCGTGATACCTACAGCGACACGTTCGTGCTCGACATGAGCGTTCATAGGTGGGGAACATTCTCGACGCACTCGGACTCACTGCACTCCCTGCAGAAACGCTCAATACAGGCATTGGAGAAGATCGCCCCCGCGATGGCGCACCTCGCCACGGACATCGGACGGATCGAGGAGTACCTCAAGCCCGAAAAGATCCGAGCACAGCAGGCCGTCGAAAAGATCGAGGAATGTCGCCAGATGCGCGAATTGAGCCGCCAGATGCTCGGAGACCGTTCTCCGTACGCGGACGAGGATGGAGAAGAGCGGCATGCCACCAACCCGCTGAACTCGAACGCCTTACGGTCACCCGGTGACGACAGCGTCCCGGACGGAATCCGCTCGCTCCAGGACCTGCGGGCACTCGCTCGCACGATCCGCATCTCGAGCCGGCCGGACCCGACGGAAATCGCCGCTGCGACGACCGCAGACACGTCCGCTGCGACTCCATACACCGATCTGGGAGGCATCAACGACACCGACCCGGACCCGGCCGGGCGGCAGAAGCCATGAACCGCACCCGCGGCGAGGACGGGGCCACCGTGTTGGTGATCGCCGGACGCAGCATCGACATCGACACCGCGACCGCCAAGGCCCACGGCTATCCGGCGGTGACCGTGGCCCGCTACGACCTGCCCGGACCCGGAGCACTCAAGGAGATCACCGCCGACGAGATCGCCCGCACCCACAAGGTGCGCTCCCGCATCAGCCACGCCCAACTCGACTGGTTCATCCGTACCGCCGTCGACGCCCCGTGGGCGGCGGCGCCGATCGAAGCACAACTGGTCGAGGCCGACCCGAACATCAGCGGCGAGCTCTACGACCGGGCCGAAGCCCTCTACGACCATTTCCGCACGGCCGCGCCCCGGCGCGTGGGGGTAGCCAAGATCAGCAAGGTGCTCCACCTCAAACGCCCCGGATTGTTCCCCATCCTCGACTCGAAGGTCAGGTGGGTGAGGTCGAGGTGGAGGCGCCGCAGCAGCTGGGCGTTGAGCGCGTCGAGAGGGGATGCGATGGCAGAAGAGTCCACTCTGGGGTCTACCGTGAACAAGTGCGCCGTGTGATGTTTCTTCTCCGTCCGAGCTGGTTCATTCTGGCCGTGGTGGTAGTCGGTTTCGCGTATGGGTGCTTCACCCTGCTCGCCCCGTGGCAGCTGAGCAAGAACACGAGCACCGAGGATCGGAATGCGCGGATCTCGGCATCGATGGCGCAGGACCCGGTCCCTGTCGCCGAGCTGCTCGGCGGTGACAGTGCGACGATCGACGACGAGTGGAGGCGGGTCGTCGCGCAGGGCTCGTATCTGCCCGACTCTGATGTGCTCGTCCGGTTGCGCAGCGTCGAATCCCAACCCGCGTACGAAGTGCTCACGCCGTTTGCGCTGGGTAATGGTCGGACGATTCTCGTCAATCGAGGTTATGTGCGTCCGGTACGCGGTAGCGAGGTCCCCGCAATCCCCGCCGCACCGGGCGGAAATGTCTCGCTCGATGCTCGGATCCGCAAGTCCCAAGGCACAATGGACGGCAAGGAGCCCTTCACTGACGCGGGCTATCAGCAAGTGTATTTTATCGACGCGCCGCAGGTCGCGGCTGTGACGGGTCTCGAACTCGAAGACGTCTACCTACAACTCGATGCTCACCAGCCGGGCGGGCTCGGAGTCATCCCACTTCCCCAACTTGATGCGGGTCCGTATCTGTCGTACGGGCTGCAGTGGCTCGCGTTCGGGATAATGGCCCCAATGGGACTGGGGTATTTCGTGTGGGCGGAGTTGAGGGAACGCCGCAAGGTGAAGGCCACCCGAACCGACGACGAGACGCCGCTCTCCGCGAGCGAGAGTCTCGCCGCCCGGTACGGCCGGCCGCGGTAACCGAGCCCAACGTTGTGCTCCGATTCGACAGTCCACGAGCTACGCGGGCAGCGACGGCCATCTTTGGACCGCGCACATTTCAGCATCAACGCCCAGCGGTTCCTCATGCTTCGAGCAAAAAAGTTCCAGCACACAAAGTGCCGTGCCGGTTTCGGGATCTGCTCTGTAGAATGAGACGGAAGGTTTTCTTCCCTTCTGAGGGAAGGGAGAGTCAGGTCGCAGGACTCGTTCACCTCGGTTCGACGGTATGAGGGCAAGTCGAGTCCTGCGATTCTGGCCGCCACATGATTGCCCGGACCTCAACATAATCCGTGTCTGCGCAGCACAACGTGCGGGTGGTCCCTGACTGGCCCCTTTCGAACTCGGACAGCAAGTAGTAGATGAGGAAGACGGTGCACTACCGGACTTGTTGTTCCGTCTGACTCAATCGCAGCGAGAGGCGCGGTGTCAGGTGGGTCGAGTGAGCATCGAAACCAGATCCTCCGGGACCTGCATCGGGGTCATCAGCCCCGCCGAAGTACGCCCGGTGTTGCCTTGAGGGTAGCGGCCCAGCGCCGAGCCGGGAGCGGCGAGCAGAATCCGCACGACCTGGCCCACAGCCTCGCGGCGATCACGCTGGCGCAGCGCCAAGGTGAACATGGCGAGGTGGTTGCGGGTGTGCGGCCACGGGTAGGGCTGGGACAAGATGTGGGCGCGTTCGAGGTGGCGCCAGCGCCTGACATCGTCGCTGCTATGTCGAGCGGCGGTCATCTCCGCGGTGTAGAGGGTGCGCAGCTGTTCGGGCATTCGACTCATGAGATGTGGTCCCTGTTGGAGGTTGCGAGAAGCAGGGCGCCGACGACGAGGACAACACCGCAGGTGATGTAGGTGTCGGCGAGGTTGAAGGTGGGCCACCACCCGGTGTGGAAATAATCGGTGACTTTGCCATCAAGGAAGCGGTCGACGACGTTGGCGGTGGCGCCGGCGACGATCGCGGCCAGGCCGATGGTCTGGATCAGTGGACTGTCGAGTGCAGTGCGCCAGGCGAACACGCCGATCGTCACGGTGAGGGCAGCGGTGACGGCAAGAACGACGGTAGGGGGGAGCTGGTCACCGAGACTGAACGCGACCCCGGTGTTGTAGGCCAACCGTAGTTGCAACAACCCGAAATCGATTGCCCGCCCACCGGACAGCGCGTCGCGCGCCACCGGATCGAGGGCCAACGCGACCGCAGCCAGGGCACCCACCAGCACGACGAGAATACCTCGGCCGCAACGCCGCCTGCCCACGGGCACTACGGACGACACGGAGTTGTCCTTATCTGTCATGACCGAGCTCCGGCGACCGGCACGGATGACTTTGTCGATTCTGTTGTCGCGGTCAGGCTCCGGGCGTGTCCGGCGCGCACCCCGTTGGCGATCACAATGATCTCGGCGATCTCGTGGACCAGGACGACGGCGGCCAGCCCGAGTATCCCGAACAGGGCCAGGGGCATCAGGACGGTGATGATCGCGAGCGAGAGGCCGACGTTCTGCAACATGATCGTCCGGGAGCGTCGGGCGTGCTGCAGGGCTTGGGGTAGGTGCCGCAAGTCCTCACCCATCAGGGCGACATCGGCGGTTTCGATGGCGACGTCGGTGCCCATCGCGCCCATCGCGATCCCGAGGTCGGCGGTGGCCAGGGCCGGGGCGTCGTTGACGCCGTCGCCGACCATCGCCGTCGGCCGCGTACCGCGGAGAGTGTCGATGATGCGGGCCTTGTCCTCCGGACGCAGATCGGCGTGGACCTCGTCGATGCCGACGGCGGCGGCCAACGCTCGTGCGGTGCGCTCGTTGTCGCCGGTGAGCATCGCCACGGTGTAACCGTCGCGGCGCAACTCAGCGACGACGTCGCGGGCTTCGGGGCGCAGTTCGTCGCGCACCGCGACCGCGCCGATCAGGGCGCCGTCGCATTCGATGAGCACCGCGGTGGCTCCGGCGTGCTGCATCCGCTCGATATCCGCGGCCAGGGGGCCAGGATCGATCCAGCCGGGCCGGCCGAGCCGGGCGGGGATGCCGCCGACGTGTCCGGTCAGTCCGGCCCCGGGGACCGCATCGACGTCCTCGGCCGGGGTGTAGTCGTCGACGGCGGCGAGGATCGCTGCGGCGAGGGGGTGTTCGCTGCGGGCCTCGAGGGCGGCGGCGACGTTCAGGACGTCGCCGCGGGTGGCGCCGCCGGTGGTGGCGACGTCGATGACCTCGGGGCGGTTGCGGGTCAGGGTGCCGGTCTTGTCCAGCGCGACGGTGCGGATCCGGCCCAACGCTTCGAGGGCGGCACCGCCCTTGACCAGGACACCGAGCTTGGACGCGGCGCCGATCGCGGCGACCACCGTGACCGGGATCGCGATGGCCAGCGCACACGGGGACGCGGCGACCAGCACCACCAGGGCGCGTTCGATCCACACCAGCGGATCGCCGAACACGCTGCCGATCGCGGCGATCAGCGCCGCGGCAACCATCACCCCCGGAACCAGAGGCTTGGCGATCTTGTCGGCCAGACGCTGGGCCTCGCCCTTGCGGGACTGCTCGGCCTCGACGATCCGCACGATCTTGGCCAGCGAGTTGTCCTGCGCACCGGCGGTGACCTCGACCTCGAGAACGCCGGTGCCGTTGATCGAGCCGGCGAACACCTCGGAGCCCGGTGCGGCCTCGACCGGGACGGATTCGCCGGTGATCGCGGAGGTGTCCAGGGCGGTGCGGCCGGTGCGGATGGTGCCGTCGGTGGCGAGCCGCTCCCCGGGTTTGACGATCATGATCTCCCCGAGCACCAACTCTGCGGGGGCGACGGTCTGTTCACGACCGCCACGCAGGACGGTGGCGGTGTCCGGCACCAGATTCAGCAGGGCGCGTAGGCCGCGGCGGGTGCGGGTGACCGCGTACTCTTCGAGGCCCTCGCTGATGGCGAACAGAAAGGCGAGCATCGCGGCCTCGCCGACCTCGCCGAGCAGCACGGCGCCGACGGCGGCGATCGTCATCAGAGTGCCGACCCCGATCTTGCCGCGGGCCAGGCGTGTGAGGGTGGAGGGGACGAAGGTGTAGCCGGCGACGATCAGCGCCAGGGCTTCGAGGGTCAGCTTCACCGGGTGGGGGCCGTCGGTCCACCCCACGACCAGGGCGGCAACCAGCAGCAGCCCGGCGACGGCGGCCGCCCGAATCTCGGTGACCTGCCACCACTTGTCGGGCTCGTGGTCTTCCTCACCCTCGACGCGGGGTTCGTCGTGGCCGCAACCGCACGCGTCACTCACGACTTCTCCCCGGTGTCGGTGCTGTAGTTCGGGCACAGCGCGACGGCGTTGCCCGTCGCGGCCAAGAGGGTTTCGGCCGCGGCGAGCAGATCGAGCAGTTCCGGTCGGGTCAGCGAGTAGAACACCTGCCGGCCCTCGGGTCGGCCCTGCACCAGACCGCAGTCCCGCAGGCACGCCACATGCGCGGAAATCGTCGACTGCGCCAAGTCGAGCGCGCCCACCAGATCCGCCACGCGGGCTTCACCGCCGGCGAGCCGGCGCACGATGGCTAGGCGGGTGCCGTCGGAGAGGCTGTGGAACAACGCCACTGCCGAATCCACGGATTCGCGGGCGTGGCAACCCACATCATTGATCGTCATATGACGATAATAACCGGCACTCAACGATATGAATAGGTCGGGTCACCGGCGGGCATCCTCACAGCCCGAATGCATCACCCTCGGCGAGAATGAACACGCCGAGACCGATCAACACGATCGGAAACAGCACGTGTTCCCAGCGCTCAAGAACCTCGGCGATCGGCTTGCGGGTGGCGAGGTAGCGCGCCGCGATGACCAGAACTGCAACCAAGGCCAAAAAGACGATCGAGTAGGCCACCACCGCGGGGGCTCCGACAGTGACGAACACCGGGACGTAGACCCCGATGTTGTCGCCTCCATTGGCGAACGTAACCGCGGCGACCGTCCCTACCGCGACCTTCTTACCGGCGGTTTTCTGTTCGTCGTCCTCCCCTCGCCCCCGCCATGCCCGCCATGCGGCGTACGCACCCAGAAGCAGAGGGATCAGACCGAAGTAGGCGATCACCTCCTCCGGCAAGAAGGTCGTCGCCCCCACTGCGACCAGAACGGAGGCGGCGAGGATGGCGCCGAATCCCAGATACTGTCCCACCAAAATCGCTGTGGTGGTGCCCCCAACCCCGGCTCCTCGAGCGAAGAACAGCGACAGCACGATGATGTCGTCGATATTGGTCACGAGAAACAGGCCGACCGCCTGCAGGACGGACGCGAGCAGATTCATGAGCACCTTTCGACCCGGCGCCCGAACCCGTCCGCTTACGAGCGATCCGGGAAGACAGCAACGCTTCGGCGCACACCTATAATCGATTGAAGGGGATTATATCGGGTTTCGACGATGACAGAGTCGCCGCCCTGGTGGGATCGCCCTCGGCCACGCCGGCCCCCGGCCCCCGGGACCTCGGGTGCCGCCCAACGCCTCAATCCATCAAGGTGCACATCAACGGCCCCGCAAGGACAGTGACGATGACGGCCCCGAGCAGGACGGTGACGCCGAGACGAACGAGCGGCGGAGGCGGGCTGACCAGCCGCGCGGCGCGGGCGGTGAGCCCACCGCCGCCGCCGAGGGTACCTTCCGGGGCCGGATGCCCACCCAAGGCGAGCAAACCGCCGAGGAGGGCCCGCCTTCCCTGTCCGCGGACCGACACGTCGTCAGCGCACATCTCGAACAGACGCCCGATCTCGGTGGCGCCGACCCGGAACAGGGAAACCCCGGGCAGTGCCGCTGCCACACTGTGAACGACATCGAGCACCAGCGAGTGGCGGCCGCCGAGGTGGGCTCGCTCGTGCGCGAGGACGGCGGCGAGCTGCCGGGGATCGAGCACCGCCAACGCGCCACGGGTGATCACCACCGATCTTTCGCGTCCGGCTATGCAGTACGCCACTCGTTCCTCGGAGTCGATCACCACTGCGTCGAGATCGGGGATGCGACGTCCGACCATCCGGGCCAGGTGGGCGTGCTCATGGGTGCGGGCTCGGCGGGGCTGCACACCCCGGCAGATCCGCCACGCCCCGACGACCCCCACGGCCGCCCCCCGGACAATACGATTCCCGACAGCAGACGCATGTCTGCGCCGGAGTGCTCGCCGACGCTTGTCGAGAGCGCGCCGACACAGTCGACGATCCATCGAGCGGCGTCACCACCTCTGCCGAGCACGTCGACGAGGGCAATCGCCACGGCAGCGGTTGCGGCGACGGACACACCTGTGATTGCGCTCAGCCAGGCGGCCACGCCCAGGCGCGGGGCGATCCCGGCGGCGGTCAGCCGTGCCAGGACCACGGGACCGAACACCGCGACGGCGGCGGCGTAGAGCAGCAGGCAGAGGACGGGGATCACGCGGTGTCCTCGCCGCCGGACAGTCGACGCAGTGCTTGGCGCAGGCTCGCCGACTCCTCCGCGCTCATCTGCTCGACGAAGTGGGTCAAGACCAGATCGGTCTGCCCGCCCGCGTCGAACACCTCGCGCATCAGCCGAGCCGTGTGTTGTTCCCGGCTCAGTGTCGGCCAGTAGGTGAATGCCTTGCCGGTGCGGACCCGTGCCAGCCACCCTTTGCGGTACAGGTTGTCCATCGTCGACATCACCGTGGTGTAGGCGATGTCGCGGTGCGCGGCGAGAGCGTCGAAGATCTGCCGGACCGTGGTGGTGCCCTCGCGCTCCCAGATCCGGTCCATCACCACGGCCTCGAGTTCACCGAACCCCTTCACCCGCACCGTTGCCTCCGCTTTCGTGTCTGCCGTTCTCCCAGGGTAAGGCGGGCCGGATGCGTCCGCGGCCGGTCACCGCCGTTGACCCTCCCGATCACCCGGATCGACCGTGCACCTACTGAGCGCAACCGAGCGGATGGATGTGCCGGTGGCCGGCGGTGTCGAAGTGCACCAGGTCGGTGACCGGATCGAGCACCACGTCGGTCAGGACGGTGTGCAGGCCGATGTGGACTCCGGTCAGCAGTCCGAGCGCCACCGAGTCGTGATCGGCGATGCGCCGAACGGTGAATCGTCGACAGGGCAGGACGGCGGTCAGAAGATCGGGCCACGACTCGGCGCGGTCTTCGGTCGGGAACGGGATGGGACTGCCGAACGGGTTCGACCGCGGATATCCCAGGACCCGGACGAGTCGGACCTCGAACAGTATGCCGACAACATGCTCGAGCCGGTCGGCCTCTCTCGGGAGTTCGATCCACAGCAGGGACAACTCCGGTGCCCTGAAGGTCTTCACCGGGCAGTTCCGCCGCACCACGTTTCTCGCGTGTTGTCGGCCGTGGCCGGTCAACTCCGCTCGGTGCGCCGTGGGGCGGACGATCAGATCGGCGGCCCCCTGGCGTCGGTGCATGGTTGACACTGCTGACAGCCTCCAGCCCAGACGGGCTGCCCGCGCCGTGGTCGAGGTTTCTTCGCAGCGGCCGCTCCGACGGTAGAGGCTCGCAAGGTAGTCCTCCACCGCCTCGAGGTGGTGAACCCGCCACGGGCGCCACAGCGGAGGTGAACCGGTCGTTTTCGGCATGAACGCTTCCTTGCTGGACGAGCCCAGGACCAGCGTTCCCGTCTACATCTACTATCTACGTACGGAGATAGTAGATGCGCGAAAGCGGCGCATCGCGATCGAGGAGGAGGTGAAACATGCAGGAAATGATTGCGAATTTGCAGGCGCTGTGGGACTGCCACGTGATGATGCTCAGCGGCGCATGCCAGATGTGTGCGTCGATGATGTGCTGCTGATCCCGACCGGTCGTCCGATCGAAATACTATCTCGCGTAGTATTTCGGTCGGACGACAACGGAGAGGGGCCACATGTCTACCAGAGCCGCATGGTCGATCACGTGTCTGTTCGTGATCGTCGCGTTCGTGGTGGCGCTGTGGCCCCAACGGGAGGACGACACCGTGACCCCAGCCGATTCCGGGCTACAGCCGACCGCGGTATCCGCCCGCCCCGCCCCGGCACGCAACGCTCTGCCCGACCCGGGCGCGACCCCGCCCTGCCCGACCGGCACGGGCATCGGGGCTGCAGGTCCCCTGGCGGAGGTGACGGTGCGGTGCCTGGGTTCGGACCGCCCCGTCGATCTCGGCGGCGCCCTGGCCGGGGAACCGGCCCTGCTCAACGTGTGGGCCTCGTGGTGCGGACCGTGCCGGGAAGAAATGCCCGTGCTCGATGCCTACGCCCGCGAGCCCGGCGCGGTGCGGGTGATCGGGATCAACGTGCAGGACACCGCGGGCTCCGCCGCGACGCTGATGACCGACCTGCGCATCGGCTACCCCTCGTTCGTCGACACCGACGACCGGGCACAGCAGGCACTGGCCGGCCCACCCGTGTTGCCGCTGACCTTCCTTCTGCAGCGCGACGGTTCGGTGGACCGGATCGCCGAGCCCGCGGTGTTCACAGGCCCGGACCAGGTCCGTGCCGCGGTGAACGGGCTGCTGCGATGACCGGCGTAAAGCCGACAGGCGGCCGGCCGTCTCGACTGCTGGGCCGAGTGGTCCTGGCCGTGGTGGTGCTGGTGGGGGTGAGCGGCTGCGGCACCGGCTCCGACGCCGTCGCCCAGGGTGGCACCTTCGATTTCGTCGCCCCCGGTGGACAGACCGACATTTTCTACGATCCGCCGGCCGACCGCGGCACCCTCGGCGCGCTCTCCGGCCCGGACCTGATGACCGACGGCGTCACCGTCGACCTGGCCGATTACGCCGACCAGGTGGTCGTGCTCAACCTGTGGGGACAGTGGTGCGCCCCGTGCCGCAGCGAAGCCGACGATCTCGAGCGCGCCTACGCAGCCACCCAGGATCTGGGAGTGCAGTTTCTCGGTATCAACGTCCGCGATCCCCAGCGCGACAAGGCCCAGGACTTCGTGATCGACAACAATGTGTCCTACCCATCGATCTACGACCCGCCGATGGCGACCTTGACCGCCCTCGGTGGCGCCTTTCCCACCAGCGTCATCCCGTCCACGCTCGTCCTCGACCGGCAGCATCGCGTCGCGGCGGTGTTCCTGCGGGCCCTGCTGACCGAGGACCTGCAACCGGTCATCGAACGCGTGGCGGCCGAACAGTGACCGTGACTGTGCTCGCGCAGGGAATCGGGGCGAGTTTCCAGACCGCGGCCGCGTCCGGGCCGCTGCTGTTGGCGGTGGGCGCCTGTCTGTTGGCCGGGTTGATCTCGTTCGCCTCTCCGTGCGTGGTGCCCCTGGTGCCCGGCTACCTGTCGTATCTGGCCGGCGTCTCCGGCGCCGAAGCACCGGCCCTGACCCCTGCCGGTGTAGGCACCGCCGGGGTACACACCACGGGCCGGTGGCGGGTCACCGGCGCCGCCGGCCTGTTCGTCGCCGGTTTCACCGTGGTGTTCGTGCTGGCCACCGCCTCGGTATTCGGGGTGATCGGGGCACTGCGGATCAACCAGGAACTGCTCCAACGCCTCGGCGGGGTGATCACCATCGTGATGGGCCTGGCCTTCATCGGCCTGATTCCGGCATTGCAGAAGGACACCCGTTTTGCGCCCCGGCGCATCTCCTCACTCGCCGGCGCCCCGCTGCTCGGTGGGGTCTTCGCGCTGGGGTGGACACCGTGCCTGGGCCCGACGTTGGCCGGGGTGCTGTCTGTGGCGGCCGGCACCGAAGGCACCACCGCCGCCCGCGGAGTGCTGTTGATCGTCGCGTACTGCCTGGGACTGGGACTGCCGTTCATCGCCTTGGCGTTCGGTTCGTCCTCGGCCCTGCGCGGTGTCGGATGGCTGCGCCGCCACTCTCGCACCATTCAAATCGTCGGCGGCGTGATGCTCCTCGCGGTCGGCATCGCTCTGCTGACCGGGGCATGGGAGTTGTTCATCGCGTGGATCCGGGATGAGTTCGTCACCAGCGTGGTGCTACCGATATGACCCTCACCGACCGGAATCCGGCACCACCGCTACCGAGTCCTCCTCCGTGGCGCCGCGCCCTCGCCCAGGCCCGGAACCTGTGGCGTCAGCTCACCTCGATGCGCACCGCCCTGGTGCTGCTGTTCCTGCTCGCGGTCGCCGCGATCCCCGGGGCGCTGCTCCCGCAACGCAACCTCAACGTCGGCAAGGTCGACGAGTACATCGCCGCCCGCCCGGTTCTCGGCCCGCTCCTGGACCGACTCGAAATGTTCGACGTGTTCGCCAGCTTCTGGTTCACCGCCATCTACGCGCTGCTGATGATCTCGCTCATCGGATGTCTGCTCCCGCGCCTGCGCGAGCATCTGCGGGCGCTGCGCAGTGAGCCGGTCGCGGTACCGCGCAATCTGTCCCGGCTGCCGCACCACCACCAGGGAAAACTCGACACTCCCATCGACGACACTCTCGAGCAGGTACAGACCGTGCTGCGCCGGTGGCGAACGGTCACCCGCACCGGCGACGACGGGCACCGGTCGATCTCCGCCGAAAAGGGCTACCTGCGCGAGGCCGGCAACCTGGTCTTCCACTTCTCCCTGGTGGGGTTGTTGGTGGCGGTGGCCACCGGCCGGTTGTTCGGGTACGAGGGCGCGGTGATCGTCATCGCCGACGGCGGTCCCGGGTTCTGCAACACCTCCCCGGCGGTGTACGACTCGTTCCGAGCCGGTACCGCCACCGACGGCACCGGACTCGAGCCCTTCTGCGTCAGGGTCGAGGACTTTTCCGCCGACTACCTCGACAACGGCCAAGCGAAGATGTTCACCTCGAACATCTCCTACCAAAACGGAGAGGACTTGGGCACCGACCGCTGGCAGCAGCACCGACTGCGGGTCAACGAACCGCTGCGCCTGGGCAACGAACGGGTCTACCTCACCGGCCACGGCTACGCGCCCCGGTTCACCGTGACCTTCCCCGACGGACAATCGCGCACCGAAACATTGCAGTTCGCCCCCGAGGACGCCACCACGTTCCTCAGCAGCGGCGCCCTGCGTTTCGATCCGCCCGGCGGCACCTACCCGGATCCGGACGAGCGCCGCCGCAACCAGATCGCGCTCGAAGGGCTGTTCGCGCCCACCGCAGCGTTCGACGGCACCTTGCTGACCTCGGTGTTCCCCGACATGTTGGATCCGGCCGTGGCCATCGACATCTACAAGGGCGATACCGGCCTGGATACCGGCATTCCGCAGTCGATCTTCAAGCTGAACTCCGAAATGATCAATCAGGGCCGGTTGGTCAAACAGGACCGCGTCAACCTGAAGCCCGGCGAGTCCACGACCCTGGCCGACGGTACCGCGGTACGGTTCGACGGCGCCGAGGAATTCGCCTACCTGCAGGTCTCTCATGATCCCGCGCAGAACTGGGTGCTGGTCTTCGCAATCACCATGATGGGCGGACTTCTGGCCTCGCTGGTGATCAAGCGCCGCCGGATCTGGGTGCGGTTGCGCCCTGACGGCGCCGGCACCGCCCTCGAACTGGGGGGATTGGCCCGTACCGACCAGGCCGGGTGGGGTTCGGAGTTCACCGACATCTGTCAGCGCCTGCTACCCGATGTGCCCTCTGCTCCGAAGGAAGACCGATAGCGTATGCCGATTGACGACACCCTCGCCCGCTACTCCGACCTGAGCTTCGAAACAGCCTTCGCCATCTACTTACTGGCGCTGGTGCTGTTCATCGCCGAATTCGCGGCCGTGCGGGTGCGCCGTACCGCACCCATCCTCGCGGCCGCCACCACCTCTGCCACTTCTACCACCTCTGCGGTCCCCGCCGACAGGCCGGGCCGGGTCGCCGAGCCACCCCGGCGGGACCTTTCGGACCGGCTCGGCCGCATGGGCGTCAGCGTCCTCGTGATCGCCCTGATCTTGCACGTTGGTTCGATGGTGCTGCGCGGGCTGGCCACCGCGCGTTTCCCCTGGGGCAACATGTACGAGTTCGTCACCGTCACCTGCGCGGTGGGCGTACTTGCCGGGCTGATCGTGCTGCGCCGCCCGGCGCTGCGCGTGCTGTGGGCATTCGCGCTGATCCCGGTGCTGATCCTGCTGTTCGTCGCTGGCACCGTGCTCTACGCCGATGCCGCCCCGGTGGTGCCGGCGCTACAGTCTTTCTGGCTGCCGATCCACGTCTCGGTCGTGTCCGTCTCGAGCGGAGTTTTCCTCGTCTCCGGGGTGGCCAGCACGCTGTTTCTGCTGGCGTTGAACGCCGAAAAACGCCCGGATACCCGGCTGGCCCGACTCATGCAACGGCTCCCCGACGCCCGCGCCCTCGACCGTCTCGCCTACCGCACGACGATCTTCGCGTTCCCCTTGTTCGGTGCCGGGGTCGTCCTCGGCGCGATCTGGGCCGAAGCCGCCTGGGGCCGGTTCTGGGGCTGGGACCCGAAAGAAACCGTCTCGTTCATCGCATGGGTGATCTACGCCGCCTACCTGCACGCCCGGGCCACCGCCGGCTGGCGGGAAACCCGCGCGGCCTGGATCAACATTGCCGGGTTCGTATCTATGCTGTTCAACCTGTTCATCATCAACATGGTGGTCTCGGGGCTGCACTCCTATGCCGGACTGAACTGACACACCCTGGGCATGTGTACCTGTGTGTACAGGGGTCTGCGCGTCCGCCTAATAGGAGGGAACTCGTCGATGAGTGAGGGGGCCACCACCGTGGCGCTCCCTACCTCGGTGCGCCGCCGCGGACCGGAGTTGTCGGTGCCGGTGCGTAGTGCGGCATCGATTCTGGCCGGGCTGATGCTCTATGCCAGTTTCCCACCCCGCACGGGATGGTGGTTGGCCCCGCTCGCCATTGCCGTGCTCACCGCCGTACTGCACGGCCGACGCAGGCGCGCCGGCTTCGGCTACGGCTACCTGGCCGGGTTGGGGTTCTTTCTGCCCTTGCTGCCCTGGGTCGGTGTCTACGTCGGACCAGTGCCCTGGTTGGCGCTTGCAGCGATCGAGGCGCTCGCGGTCGGGATATTCGGCGCCCTGGCCGCGGCGCTCAGCCGCCGCCCGGCGGCCCCGGTATCGATTGCCGCCGCCTGGGTGGTCACCGAAGCAATACGCGCACGGATTCCGTTCGGAGGATTTCCGTGGGGACGGCTGGCCTTCGGGCAAGCCGAGGGGCCACTTCTGCAGCTGGCTTCCCTTGCTGGGCCTGCCGGTGTGGGCTTCGCCGTCGCGGTGATCGGCACCGCGGTGGTCACAACCGTGATCGCTGCGCGCGAGCGGCGGCCTGCGGTCGCGATGGGTTCGATGCTGCTGGCAGCGGTCGCATTTGCGGCGGCACCGCTCGTCGGGATGCGCGACTCCGCCCGCTTCCCGGCATCGACGGTCACGGTCGCGGCCGTGCAAGGCAACGTGCCGCGAATGGGGCTCGATTTCAACGCCCAGCGTCGGGCCGTGCTCGACAATCACGTCGCGGCGACCGAACGACTTGCCGTCGACGTGGCGTCGGGTCGCGCGCCCCGGCCGCAGCTGGTGGTGTGGCCGGAGAACTCCTCGGACATCGATCCGCTGCGTCAGGCCGATGCCCACGCCGAGCTCGATGAGGCCGCTGCCGCCATCGGCGTGCCCATCCTCGTCGGTGCCGTGCTCGACAACGGGGACGGCACCAGCGGTAACAGTGCGCTGGTGTGGGATCCGGTGACAGGTCCCGGGGCCCGGCACCTCAAGCGGCGCCTGGTGCCATTCGGGGAATATCTGCCGCTGCGCCCGGTGATCGAGCGCCTGTGGCCGGCGGCCGCGCAGGCAGGCCGGTTCATCCCCGGAGACGGTACCGGCCGGGTCGAGCTCAACGGCGTACCGGTGGGGGTGGCGACCTGTTACGAGGTTGCCTTCGACGATGCGGTTGCCGAGTCGGTGCGGGCAGGCGCCCAGTTGCTGGTAGTGCCCACCAACAACGCGACCTTCGGCCGCACCGAGATGACCTACCAGCAGCTGGCCATGTCTCGGCTACGGGCGGTAGAGCACGGGCGGTCCGTGGTGGTCGCGGCTACCAGCGGCGTCAGCGCTCTGATCACTCCCGACGGCGCGGTCACCAACCGCAGTGCGATGTTCACCGCCGACGTCCTCGTCGGTGAGCTGCCCCTGGGTACCCGACTGACCTGGGCGACCCGGCTCGGTTCGGGCCCTGAGGTGCTCGCCGCCGCGGCCGTGATGTGGATCCTGCTCATCGGTCGCCAGAAGGCCCACACCCACCCAATTACTAAGACAGGTAGTTTTTAGCGCCTTCTTAGTATATCGTTTCGTTATCTTACCCGTCGCGGCAACGGCGGATCTACATCGAAAGAGCATGTCAGGAGCGTTATTGTGGGACGGCACCATGCATCAACCCGGAACCAAATCCGTTACCTTACCGATATAGAACCGGGTTCCGCGCCAGGATCCGAAGGACGCCGGGGGCGGCACCGGGCGCCGACGAACCGCGCCACGACCGGGGCATGTGCATCGTCGGTCGCGACCGGCGCACTGCTGATCGTGGGATCTCAGATTCTCGCTCCGGGCACCGCGGCTGCCCAGCCGACCTCGGGTGGTGTGCATGCCGCCGCGCCTGCACCGGTCCCGTTGCCAGCCGAACTCGCAGCACTGGCCGCTCTGCCGGAGGTCGAGGCGGCGCTCGACCAACTCGCCGCGGTTCCGGGTTTTCCCGCGGTAGTGTCCCCTGCCGCCACTGTTCCGGCCCTGCCGTCGAGCTCAGCGGTGCCGACAAACGCAGCCTCCTGGGCGACACCGACACTGCAGCCCCTCGCCGTCGCTCCGGTCTCGGGCACCTTGACCTCCGCGTTCGGACCGCGATGGGGTTCGTCCCACGCCGGTCTGGACATCGCCAACAGCATCGGCACCCCGGTCTATGCTGCCGCCTCGGGCACCGTGATCGACTCCGGCCCGGCCTCCGGGTTCGGTCTGTGGGTCCAGGTCCGGCACGATGACGGGTCCACCAGCACCTATGGCCACATCAACGAAACGCTGGTTGAGGTAGATCAGCGTGTGCAAGCCGGTGAGCAGATCGCCACCGTCGGCAATCGTGGTCAGTCCACCGGTCCGCACCTGCACTTCGAAACCACCGATCCGGCCGGTACGAAGGTAGATCCGACCCAGTGGCTGCAGCAACGGGGTGTACCCCCGACAGACCTGTCGCGGATGGCATAGCCGCCGCGTCGGCTCGGCGATGGCAGCCTCCGACGGCCCCCACGTGGAAAACTATGATTTATAGTATTTACGGTAGGGCGACGGCCTATCGGTGCCGAGGAAGGCAAACGCGGTGAACAGCTCAGACAAACCGAAGTCGCAGACGCCCCGAAAGCGACCGGGACCGCTCCTCCTAGCCGACTCGCACCGGGTGCCGTGGCCGATGATCGGCGCTGCCGTGGTGATCATCGCCCTGATCGGGGCCATCGCGTACAACCTCGTCCCGAAGATCTCCGAACGCACCGAGGCCCAGAAGTACGTGCCCAGTGCGGACAACCCCGATCCGTCTGCGGTGATCGACGGGGTGGAGAAGATCGACTACCCGGCCGGAACGCATGTGCAGGCACCGCAACGGGTGGCCTACGACCAGACTCCCCCGATGGGGGGCCCACACGATCAGTACTGGGCCACCTGTACCGGCACGGTTTATTCCGAACCGATCCGCAGCGAGAACGCGGTGCATTCGCTCGAACACGGCGCGGTGTGGATTACGTACGACCCGCAGAAGGTCACCGGGGACGAGGTGTCAACATTGGAGGCGAAGGTCGACGGCCAGCCCTACACCCTGATGTCGCCCTATCCGGGCTTGCCATCCCCGATCTCGGTGCAGTCCTGGGGCCACCGCCTCGCGCTCGATGACTCCGAAGACGATCGACTCGCCCAGTTCATCACTGCCTTGCGCCGAAACCCCAACACCCACCCCGAGGCAGGTGCCACCTGCTCCACCACTCCAGGCAGTTTCGATCCGAGCGCTCCGCCGCCGTTCGATGCGTCCGCGCCGGGGCCGGACGCCGTCCCCATGACCGTGGGCCAGCAGTCTGCCCCCGCCGCCCCGGCGACAGGCTCGAACCTCGGACCCGGCAATGGCTGAGTCCGACGACACTCCCGTCCTCACTGCCCCCGCCGCCCCGGCGACAGGCTCGAACCTCGGACCCGGCAATGGCTGAGTCCGACGACACTCCCGTCCTCACTGCCCCCGCCGCTCCCGCTGCCGGTGGATGGGCCAGGCTCGGCCGCACGCTCGCCGTGGGTGTGTTCGCGCTCGTCGTCGGTCTCTATCTGGGTATCGGTGCCTCGGGACTGAGAGGCGGTCATCCCGAGCCACCTGCACAGGACTCGGTCGAGGTTGGCTTCGCCCAGGACATGTCGGTGCACCACAGCCAGGCGGTAGAAATGTCGGCCATGGCGCTGACCAACGCGACCGACCCGGCGGTCCGCACCCTCGCCTACGACGTGCTCACCACCCAGCAGGGCCAATGGGGCACGATGCAGGGCTGGTTGGCCGTATGGGACCGACCGCTGCAGGCGGCCGGGGAACCGATGACCTGGATGCGCGCTACCGAGGACAGCGCCGGGACGGCGGCAGGTATGACCGAGCACGCGGCGATGCCGCCCGGATCGGCCATCCAAGGACCACGGATGCCCGGGATGGCCACCACCTCCGAACTCGACACGCTACGACGCACCACCGGCCCCGCATTCGACACCCTGTACCTGCAACTGCTGCTTCGGCACCATCAAGGCGGCCTGCCGATGGCACGCTACGCCGCGGCCAACGCCACCGAACAAGTGGTCACGACGCTGGCCCGACAGATCGCCGACACCCAGCAAGCCGAATCGACGACGATGCAGCAACTACTTACGGCCCACGGCGCCGCACCCTTACCGATGAACTGACCGGCGAAACTGCCAGGACCCGGACCGGCACCGTCCCGGGTCGGCGCTCAGGAGCGATCATGAAACAGTCGTCGACCATGCGGGTGTCCCGCCTGGTGTTCCTCTACACCGCAGTCCGTCTGGCGGTGGTCGCCGGCTGCGCCGGCGCCGCGGTGGCCGGC
Organism: Rhodococcus pyridinivorans; assembly: GCF_900105195.1. Classification (NCBI taxonomy): domain Bacteria; kingdom Bacillati; phylum Actinomycetota; class Actinomycetes; order Mycobacteriales; family Nocardiaceae; genus Rhodococcus; species Rhodococcus pyridinivorans. The sequence continues at coordinate 54,900 of NZ_FNRX01000001.1, forward strand.
GTCCACCTTCTCGGACTCGAGGTGTCGCTGACGTGGACGCTCCTTGTCGGTGTACTCGCCGGGATAGCAGTGTCGCTGGTAGCCCTGCATCGGCTGCGCACCCGGATCAACGACGAGATCCGCATCATCGATAACCAGCGAAAATACCCACCGAAACGGCCCCGGCCCTGATCCTCATCAATCCGATGTTTCGGAACGGACGCAGTCAAGGCCGCGCCGTCAAATAGATCAACACCAAATTGAGCGCCGTGATCGTGGCAGCAATAACCCACGCCACCATGGTGGTGAGCCGATGGTTGACGTCGATGCCCATCAGCGCCCGATCGCTGGTCAGACGCACCAGAGGGATCAACGCAAAAGGAATACCGAACGACAGCACCACCTGCGAGAGCACCAGGGCCCGGGTCGGATCCGTCCCGAGCGCGACCACCACCAACGCCGGCACCAGGGTGATCAAGCGCCGCGCCAGCAGCGGTATCCGTCTGCGCAGCAGCCCGTCCATGATCAAGGACCCAGCGTAGGCACCCACCGAGGTCGACGCGAACCCGGAGGCCAACAGGCCCAGCGCGAACAGCAGCGCTACCGTCGAGCCGAGTTCTAGGCCCAGCGCCGTGTGCGCCTCCTCGATCGAATCGACCCCCTCCCGGCCCTGCAACGTTGTCGCGGCCGTGAGCAACATGGCCAGATTCACCGTGCCCGCCACCACCATGGCCAGTCCGACATCCCAGCGTGTGACCCGCAGCAGCACGGCCCGTCGCGGACCGGGCTCGGGATGACCGTGACGATCCCGGACCAGTCCCGAGTGCAGGTACACCGCATGCGGCATCACGGTCGCACCGAGCATGGCCGCCGCGAGCAGCACCGATTCGGCACCGTCGAAGCGCGGCACGAGTCCTGCGGCCACGGCGTGGGCGGGGGGCGGGGCAACGAAAAGGCTGGTGACGAACCCGATCGCGATGACCAGCAACAGACCGGTGATGACCCGTTCGAAACCGCGCTGACCACGCGTGTCCTGCACCAGCAGCAAGAGCAACGAGACCGCTCCGGTGATCAACGCTCCCGTCAGTAGCGGGAGATCGAACAGTAGGTTCAGGGCGATGGCGCCGCCGATGACCTCGGCCAGGTCGGTAGCCATGGCGACCAGTTCCGCCTGTCCCCAGTACGCCAAGCGCGCCGGTAGGGACATGCGCTCGCGGAGCACCTCGGGCAACGACCTGCCGGTGACCAGACCGAGTTTGGCGGACAGGTACTGCACCAGCGCGGCCATGACATTGGCCACCACGATGACCCACACCAGCAGATAACCGAACTGGGCCCCGGCACTGACGTTGGAGGCCACGTTGCCCGGATCGACGTAGGCGATAGAGGCGACGAATGCCGGTCCGAGAAGAGTCCCACGGCGCCACCGTTGCACTGGCCCGACATTGCGCGTCAGCGTCATCCGCCCTCCAAAAGGTTTCCCTGAATTAAAAGTCAGGGGAACCGAAATTTCAAGAAGTCGCGGTGTGCACAGAGTCCCGGCGAGGAGATGACTGCGGGCAGCACCTCCTCGCCGAGTCCGGTGTCAGCTCTTCCGGAAGGCGCGCATTGCCGCCCAGGTGCCCCCGGCGATGACCAGCACCCCCAGTACTGCGAACCCCAGCAGCAACGGAATCGACGAGCCTGAGGACTGTGAGTCCTCAGGGGCAACCTGCGCTTCGGTGGTCTCGGGCTCGGCTGCGCCCGACGAGGGGGACGCCTCCTGAGCCTCGGAGGTCGGTGTCTGCCCGGCCGCCGCGGTGACGGTGAAGGCGTAGGAACCGGTGATGGGATGGCCGTCGGCGGAGACGACCCGGTAGCCGACGGTATACTCCCCTGCGGTCAAGGGCTCCGGGATGGCCAGCCGCACCCGTTCTGCGTCGACAATCGCCTCGGAGCTTCCCCGTTGAGTGCCCGAACTGTCGGTAAGTGTCACGGTGGCGAAAGCGGTGTTGATGGGTTGGTTGAACTCGAGTTCGATTCCGTCCGGGGAACTTGCCACCGTGGCGTCGGCGGCGGGAGTCGAACCGATCAACATGCTGTGAGCTTGCGCGGGCGCGACGCCGAGGAGCAGCACCGCGGCGGCCGCGGCGAAGATCGTGATGAGTCTGGTCATGGGAACATACTTTCTCGGCTCCCTACCCCGGCGCAGCGTCCGGCGCGGTGGCCTGTCGAGAGAACGCAAAGGGTGCTGATCGGGGTCTACCCTAGCCCATCTACTATGTACCGTAGTTTTACGGTTGGTCGGTGACGCTACCGGCTCGCTCAGACACCGAGACGGACGAGAATATGAAACTGACGACCAATGTGAAAGTGTCCGCGGCTCTGGTCGCCCTGTTCGTGGTGTTGTTGTCGGTGTTGCTCTACACCAATAGGGCCGGGACGAACGCCGGGACGACTGGCCAAGAGGCGCCCGGCGCTGCCACGGCACCGGTGTGGACCCCAGATATCCGTACCTTGTCCACGGCCCCCGACGACAAGGTCCAACTCGTCGAATTCCTTGATTTCGAATGCGAGTCCTGCCGGGCCTTGTACCCGGTGATGGAACAAATCCGCAACGAGTACGTCGGGCGGATCGACTTTGGGATCCGCTACTTCCCCATTCCCAGCCACACCAACAGCCATCTGGCCGCACGGGTCGTCGAAGCCGCGGCCCGGCAAGGGCGTCTCGAGCCGATGTATCAGCTCATGTACGACACCCAGGCACAGTGGGGCGAGTCGAGCCAGTCCCAGGAAAAAGTATTCTGGGGTTTTGCCGAACAACTGGGCCTGGATATGGCCGCATTCGAGCGGGACGTCAACGATCCCACCGTCAGCGCGCGCGTGGACCGGGACTTCGACGACGGTCTTACCCTCGGTGTACAAGGCACACCCACCCTGTTCCTCAACGGCGTCGAGCTGCCCCCCATGCCCACCTACGAACAGCTACGGGCCCGGATCGACGCGGCGCTGGCCGAGTGAGCGCCCCGACGCGTCCGGCGGCGCCTGCCACCGACGAGGCGTCGGGTCGGACGCTCGGCAGCACGGGGGTGGGCTGGATCCTCGTTGTCTGCGGCGCAGCGGGGCTACTAGCCTCGCTGGTACTCACCGTCGAAAAGTTCGCCGTGCTGGCCGATCCGGCCTATCGGCCCTCGTGCAGCATCAACCCGGTCATCAGCTGCGGGTCGATCATGACCTCGTGGCAAGCGGAACTGTTCGGCTTCCCTAATCCGTTGCTGGGCGTCATCGGTTTCACGGTCGTACTGACCACCGCCGTAGCGGTCCTGGCCGGGGCCGGCGTGCCCCGCTGGTATTGGAACGGCCTGTTCGCCGGCCTGACCGCGGCGGTCGCCTTCGTGCACTGGCTGATTTTCCAGAGCCTCTACCGGATCGAAGCGCTGTGCCCGTACTGCATGGTGGTGTGGCTGGTCAGCGTGCTCGGCTGGTGGTATTGCCTGCTGCACCTCGAGGCGGTGCAAAAACATCGACCGTTGCGGTCATGGCAGCGGCTGCACCGGCTGCATGCAGTGGTCCCCACCGTCTGGACGCTGACTGTATCCGCCCTGGTAGCGCACGCCTTCTGGCCGTACTGGCAGACCCTGATCTGACAAAAGTTTCCGGGTAGCGGCAGCCTCCGCTCACTCACGGCGCATCGAGCGATATTCTCCCCATCGCGAGGTACCTTTTGCGAGGCGCGCGGGAATGCTCGGACGACTACGTGCCGTCCTCGCGTGGTGGAGGAAGCCGGTGCAGGTACTGCTCGGGCAGCTCGGATTCGGCAGCCCGACGGGCAGCCTCGGCCTCGACCATCTGCGACGACCGCGCCCAAACCACCTTGATCCAGTGGTACGCCAGGACGGTCATCGCTCCCCACCCCAAAAACAAGCCGATGCCCGGGCCGGCCCCACCGGCGACGGGATCGAGGGTCTGCCGCGACCACACGGCAAGCACACCGAACACGATCGCCAGCGTGCACCCGGCGCTGGCAAACCAGGCCAGCACCCATCGTCGGGTCACCAGCGCCAGCATCGAGAGCACGATCCCGAACACCGCTGCCAGCACCAAAAAGATCCGCGAAGGAAGGGTGATGGTTTCGGCCTGTGCCACCGTAGAGCCGGCCAGCACCTGCCAGCCGTTGGCGCCACCGTTGTGCGGAAGTGAGAACGAGACCGCCACCACCACCACCACTGCAGCGACCACCACCGCACGCATCCCGGGATCGATCTGTCCGGCGACCCTCTTTTCGGCGGCCGCCAGCTCCTGTCGACGGTGGACCGGATCGGGGTAGACAGTCGACTCGTCGCCGGGCTGTACCTCGTCCGGATCACTACGGTCACCCGACTCGCTCATAACTCGACCTCCGCCCTGGGAAAATGTTCCGGTGACCGCGACCGTCCAAAGCGGAGCAGACCGGTCGGCCCTCGGATGGATCCAGCCCGATCCGTCCGAGGACCGACCGGCGCAGGTACCCGCACCCCTCGGACCAGGCACCAGCCCTCTACCCGGGATCGACCAGCACCTGTGCCTGGGGCTCGTCCCGCCACAACTGCGCAATGATCGCGCAATACGACCCCGCGGTAGCGGACCAGGTCGCGGAGGCATCGACTACCCCCAGCCCCCGGCCGATAACTCCGGCCGCGAGCAGCACCGCCCGATTGGCCAGTGCCGCAGCCGGACTGCCACGCTCGACGACGGTGCCGGCCAGGTCCGCCGCCACGTCGAAGAGCTCTGTCGGCACGGCCGGTACCGACTCGGTTCCTAGGCCATGCTCGCGCAGGTGCGCACCGGCACGAAGATGCCGATCCACCTGCCCGAGAACATGTTCCAACGCACGCACATGTCGGCGCAACTTACCCGGCTTGCCGATGTGCGCGGCGGTGATCGGCGGCAGGCGACGTAACCGTTGAGGATCCGGAAGCCCTGCATGCTCGAGCGTCACGGCGGTCAGGTCTCGGATGAGCCAGTCGGCCAATGCCGCGGTGGCTCGGTCTGTTGCCGGCACGGTCACCACCGGCATGTTGGTCTTCAACGGTATTTTCCGATCTTTCGGCGCCGAGACGGCGAACGATTTATTCCTTCGTATCGGTGCGTGCCGAGGCCTCGCCGGTGCTCCGCGGTTCGGCAAGCTCACGCTTAGCGATTTCGGTGCTCCTGGGCGCACCACCGAAACCCACGTGTGCCTCGGCCCTCATGCGTTCGACCATGTGCGGGTAGTGCAGCTCGAACGCCGGCCGTTCGGAGCGGATCTGCGGCAGTTCGGTGAAGTTGTGTCGCGGCGGCGGGCAGGTAGTCGCCCATTCGAGCGAGTTGCCGTAGCCCCAGGGGTCGTCGACAGTGACGATCTGCCCGTAGCGGTAGCTCTTGAAGATGTTCCACACGAATGGCAACACCGAGGCACCGAGGACAAAAGATCCGATCGTCGAAATCGTGTTCAGGGTGGTGAATCCGTCCGAGGGCAGGTAGTCGGCGTACCGGCGGGGCATGCCTTCATTGCCCAGCCAGTGCTGGACGAGAAAGGTGGAATGGAAGCCCAGAAATGTCAACCAGAAATGCCACCTGCCTAGGCGCTCGTCGAGCATTCGACCGGTCATCTTCGGAAACCAGAAGTAGATACCCGCATAGGTCGCAAACACCACGGTGCCGAACACGACGTAGTGGAAGTGCGCCACCACGAAGTACGAATCGTGCAGCTGGAAGTCCATAGGAGGGGAGGCCAGGATCACGCCCGACAGGCCGCCGAAGAGGAAGGTGATCAAAAAACCCACGGAGAACAACATCGGTGATTCGAAAGTCAACTGCCCCTTCCACATGGTGCCGATCCAGTTGAAGAACTTCACTCCGGTCGGGATGGCGATCAGGAAGGTCATGAACGAGAAGAACGGCAGCAGCACCGCGCCGGTGGCATACATGTGGTGCGCCCACACCGCGATCGACAGGGCCGCGATGCCGAGGGTGGCGTAGATCAGGCCGGTGTAACCGAAGATCGGCTTCCGGGAGAACACCGGGAAAATCTCGGAGACGATGCCGAAGAACGGCAGCGCGATGATGTAGACCTCGGGATGACCGAAGAACCAGAACATATGCTGCCAGAGCATCACTCCGCCGGTGGCGGGATCGAAGAGGTGACCGCCGAGTACCCGGTCGTATAGCAGCCCCATCAACGCTGCGGTCAGCAGCGGAAAGGCGATGAGGATCAGGATGGAGGTGACGAGAATGTTCCAAGTGAAGATCGACATCCGGAACATCGTCATGCCGGGGGCTCGCATACACACGATGGTGGTGATGAAGTTGACTGCGCCCAGGATGGTGCCCAGTCCTGAGATGGCCAGGCCCACGATCCATAGATTTGCGCCCATGCCGGGGGAGTGCACTTCCGTGCTTAAAGGCACATACGCGGTCCAGCCGAAGTCGGCGGCGCCGCCGGGGGTGATGAAGCCGCCGACTGCAACGAGGGATCCGAACAGATACAGCCAGTAGCTGAAGGCGTTCAGCCGGGGGAATGCGACATCGGGCGCGCCGATCTGCAGTGGAAGGATGTAGTTGGCAAAGCCGAACACCACAGGAGTGGCGTACATCAGCAGCATGATCGTGCCATGCATGGTGAACAGCTGATTGTACTGCTCATTCGAGAGGAACTGCAGACCCGGCGCGGCCAGTTCGCTGCGCATGATCAGGGCCATCAGGCCTCCGATAGCGAAGAACGCGAACGCGGTCACCAGGTACATCTGACCCAGTACTTTCGGGTCGGTCGTGGTGATCATTTTGTGGATGAACGCACCCTTGGGGCCGCGCCGCGCCGGCATGGGGCGGGTAGCGGCAGGCCAGGGTGGCGGGGCGAGAGCGGTCATGTGCTGTCCGATCCGAAGTTTCGCGCGAGCGCACGGTGATGAGACGCCCTCGAGCGTACCTAATTACTATGCTGCATAGTAATTAGGGTCGGTTCGGTCGCCCGTGCCGGATCATGCCTGAGCGAGGGTCAGGCACACGGCCGCGGAGGTCGCCGCCAGCCCGACCAGCGCGGTAGCGACAGGCATAGCCATCGACAACGCCGCAGCTGTGGCGTACGACACCTTCGGGCACCGCGTCCGCCAGCTCACGCGCAGCTTGAGCAGTCGCAGCGAGATCTCGTTGCTCAACCCCAAGGTCCCGGCCGGCTGCGGCAATGTCGAAGCGGAGACCACGGTCAGCGCCGAGCACACCGTCGCCGTGCTGGTGGCGCGGGCAGCGTGCTGATCAGCGGTCAGTTCGACCAGGGTTTTGACCGCGGCCGGGGCGGCGGCGAACAACGGCACTGCCGGAAGCACCGCGGCCAAGATGTCACATGTGGTGACGATCAGGTGGTGACTGCCTCGCAGGTGTGCCCGCTCGTGGGCCAGGACAGCATCGCGTTCGGAACCGCTCAGACACTGCGAGAGCCCGTCGGTAGCCACCACGAATCCGGGTCGGCCGGCCACGCTGTAGGCCATTGGCATCGGGTGCGCCAGCCACATCACACCGTCGTCGCGGGAGTGGGCGACGATGGAGACCACATCACGGTGGTAGTCGAGTAGACGGGTTTGTTCTCTGGTGTACCGCCGACCCAGGATCACGGCTCGCACGGTTATGGTGAGCAGGGCCAGGGCTCCGGTAGCGGCCAGGGTTTCGGTGATCCACGGCTGCATCGCGTGGGAAACCGCGGACAGACACCGCACCACGGCCTCGACCGCGGTCTCGGCAGGCGCATGGTCGGGCCAGGCCAAGGTGACCACCGCGGAGGCGCCGAAGAACAAGGCCCCGGCTATGCTGCCCAGCCACGCCGCCAGCAGGACTCCGGGAGGCACGGAGGTGGCGGCGAGCGGACCGAGCATTCGCGGGGCCGCCATCGAGATCAGGGCGGCGCCGAGCAACAGGACCAGGGCCAATGTCATTGGTCGGCGGCCCGGCCCGTCCAGCCCCGGCGCAGGGCATCGTATTCGCGGTCGCTGACCGTCTTGGCGAAATGCAGCAGCACCGCGCTGGGGTCGGTGCTGCTGTCGAGCAGGGCGCGCAGTGCCTCGGAGGTGGCTTCCTCCCGGCTGCGTGAGGGCGAATAGTAGTAGGCGCGACTGCGTTTTTCTCGCTGCACCCAGCCCTTCTCATACAGATGGGTGACCACGGTCAAAATGGTGGTGTAGGCGAATTCCTTGCGATCGCGAAGCCGTTCGACCAGGCCATGGACCGACTGTGGCTCGTCGGTCGACCACAGTTCGTTCATCACCTCGGCTTCGAGACCCCCCAACCTGTGTATGGCTTCCCTCGCAGACATTCGCCGATTATCCCTTATCTATGTGCGTGCATCTGACGCGATCTGAACCCCTCGTGCGTTCAACCATGCCATGGGATCGGCCTTCTGGCCGTCCGGTCCCCACACTTCATAGTGCAGATGTGGCCCGGTCGATTGTCCCCGATTGCCCACGGTGGCGATCTGTTCCCCGGCTCGCACGCGCTGACCTGCAGAAACCAAGGCCTGATCGATGTGCCCGAACACCCCGATCGTGCCGTCGTCCTGCAGGATTCGTACCCACAGTCCGAAGCCGGAGGCGGGACCGGCCTCGAGTACCGTGCCATCGGTCACCGAGACGATCGGGGTGCCGATCGAGTTGGCGATGTCGAGCCCGTAGTGGCTCGTGCCCCAGCGGGGTCCGAAGTTCGACGTGAGCGTGCCACTGACAGGCATCAGCGTTTTTGGGCGGCGCGCCTCGGCCTCTTGCATGAGTCGGCGCTCCTCCCGGATCCGTGCCCGGTCGAGTTGATCCGCGAAGTCTGCCAGCATCGGCACCTGCACGGCCTGCAACACCTGGGGGGCCTGGGGTAGCACATCCGTAGGGGCTGAGGGTTGCGACGCGGCCTCGATCTCGTCGCTGACCGTGGGAGGGACCGAGGCGGCATGGGCGCTCGAGGTCGTTGCTGCCAGCAGCGCGCCTGCCGCTACCGACACGGCCAGCACGCGTCCGCTGGTTCCTGGGCTCGTTCGGCGATGCGCGCCTTTGCTTCGGATCGGCCTCGGGGCGAGGGCGTCCGCATGCTCGGCAAGGGCATCCCGATGCTCGATATCGAGACGTTCTACCGGGTCCAGGACAGCCACTGTCGTCGGGAAAGCAGCGTCATCGCGACCTGCGTCGATGGGATCGGTCGGCTCGGGAACAGGCCACGCTGCAGTACTACAGTCAGAGCGGCGGGGAACGACGAGTTGGGGCTCTGGTTTACGGTGTCGGGCCAAGATCGCATCCTCAAGAAGGCACCCGCTCGCGTGATAACGAAACGGTGACGGACACCGACACGTTACTACTATTCTGCATAGTTTCAATACCGGATCGTTACCCGGTCTCCGATTCGCGCTTGGGGTCGTGGCCGGAGTCAGCGGCGTCGGCTGCTGCCGCGGTACGAGAGTGTGGGTGCAGTCCGTTCAGCATCGCGTTGTACGCGGCCAGTTCGCGATCTCCCTCGCGGTCGACCTGGTCGTTCCGCTTCCGGGCACGCTGGTTTTCGATCGAACTCCATCGCACGAGCGCGAGCACGGTGGCCAGTAGCAGCGGTAGCTCGCCGACGGCCCACGCCAGGTTTCCACCGAGTCGCTGATTGGCAGCCAAGTCGTCGAACCAACCCAGTTGCAGTGAGGTATAGAACTCGGCGGCGATCACAAAATCCGCCATGATCAGGGCGACCAGAAAGAACGCGTAGCCGGCCAGCGCGACCGCCACTGCTCCCACGCGCGTCAACGGTCCCTGCGGCACGGGGACAGGATCGATCCCGACGGTGACCCAGAAGAAGACCAACCCCACCGCCAGCAACCACATATCGAGCACCATGCGTCCCGGGTAGGAGCCGCCGTCGTACAGTCCTCCGAGATACAACAGGTAGAAGGTGCCCACGAGCACCACCGCGGCCACCAGGGGATGGGTCACCCATCGCAGTGCGGTGCTGGCGAAAATCGCCCGCATCCAGTCGCGGGCTCCTGGAACTGCATCGCTGGGGCCGGAGCGAACCGCGCGGGCCGCCAAGGTGAGCGGAGCGCCCAGAACCAAGCACATGGGCACCACGATCGCCAGCGCTGCGGATGCGGGCAGGTGCACGCTGAACGCCGCCGGGGCGTAGCGCCCGACCCCGGAGGATGTCACCAGAAGCAACACTAGACAGCCGAGAAGCCAGGACACGGTGCGCCGGACCGGCCACGGCTGCCTCACTGCACGTAGCCTCCGCACTCCCAGCAGGTAGAGCGCTGCCAGCACGACCGCTGCGGTTCCCAGTAACAGATCGAACCGCCACTCCGTCAGCAACCTGCCCAGCGTCGGGGCACCATCGAACCCGTACCCCAAGACTTCGTCGACCAGGCTGGGTTCGCGACGTTCGCCCAATGGCGGCGGAGTACGGCCCAACGCCACCCCGAGTCCAATCGTGGCCGTCAGGACCGCAGATTCGATTACCGCCAAGCGTATGAACGTCCCCCGATTCGACGCGTCGGCGGCCAGAGCCGTGATCGCCACCGTCCGTTGGCGCCAGCCCAGCCACCCCACTACACCGAGTGCGACGACCTTGGCCAGGACCACAAGTCCGTAGGGGCCGGACAGAAACTCCCGAAGCGGAACCCGCACCAGAGCATTAATTTTTCCCGACGCAGCCATCACCACGAATGCCACCGTCGCCAGCGCGGAGAACCGGCGTGTGGCGACATCGAGATGTCCGCCACCACGCACGGCGTGCAACACCAACGCTGCCAATCCCCCGGCCCACAGTCCGGCCGCCACCAGATGAAGTATCAGGCTGTTGGTGGCAAGATCATGCGATCCGCCCCCGGCGGAATGTCCCGTCAACGCGCGTGGCATCAGGCTCCCTACCGCCAGGACCAGCAACAACGGTGTCCACCGGTGCTGCAGAATGAGGCGGCATCCCAGCCCCACCGCGGCAGCCATACACGCGGTCCACAGCCAGGCGGTGGATGCCTCGATTTGCCCCACCGACTGCACGAACGGAACCGGATCGGCGAACACGGTGCTCAGTGGTTGGCCGGAGGTGTCCGACAACGACAGAGGAATCAGCACCAGCGCCGATCCTGCCCATAGCGCTGCAGCCGCGCCCGCAGTCCGCACCGCGCGGTAACCGTCGACATCGAGCAGCCCGGAACGCTGTGGTGGTACCAGCACCGCCGCCACCAGCAACGACCCGATCATCACCACCGCCGCCACTTCCCCTATCGCGGTGGCGGCCGGGAGTCCGTATCTCGTGAGCACTCCTGGATCCGGCAGCCCGAGCAACCGCAGAACCTCGCTGCTCGACACGGCCGCCAGGGCGGCCGCCACCAGGGCCGCGCCTGCCGTCCAAGAGACCATCATGCCGACTACAGCTCTACTGGTACCTGCCACGGAAAACCTCACCTCGTCCGTTGTTCGCCCGTTCCCGCCGGCCGAACCTGCAGGCCGCGCCTCGCCGCCGAAATACTATGAAGGATAGTTGATCGTGCCGATCCAATTTTCGCGACCATCCTATATATTCATGCGCATATGACTATATGATGTCGGTGTCTTGAGAAAGGAAAACGATGAGCCACGGACACGGACACGGCCTCTCGCCCGCCCAAGCCACCAGCGCCTCCGGCCGACACGTCCGACGGTTGTGGATCGCCGTGGCCCTGGGCCTGGTGACCTTTGTGCTCCAGGTCGTCGTCGGACTCTCCACCTCGTCGCTGGCCTTGCTCTCCGACTCCGCGCACGTGTTCACCGACGTGTTCGGCGTGTTGATGGCCGTCACCGCTATCACCGTCGCCCAGCGTGCCCGCACCCGACCGGACCGGACCTTCGGCCTGTACCGCACCGAAGTGTTCGCCGCCCTGCTCAACGCACTCCTGCTGTTCGGCGTCGCCCTCTGGATTCTCTACGAAGCCCTCCAACGACTGTCCGCCCCACCCGAAGTCCCCGGCCTGCCCGTCACCATCGTTGCCGTGGTCGGCCTCACCATGAACGTCATTTCGTTTCTCCTGTTGCGCGCCGGCGCCAAGGAGAGCATCAACGTCCGCGGGGCCTACCTCGAAGTCCTGGCCGACATGCTCGGTTCGGTCGGCGTGCTTATCAGCGGTGTGGTGACCATCGTGTTCGGCTGGCGGTACGCCGACCCGCTCATCGGTGTCGCCATCGGACTCTTCGTCCTGCCCCGGGCCTACAATCTCGGCCGACACGCGATCGGCATACTGCTCCAACAAGCCCCGAAGAGTATCGACATCACCGAGGTCAACGCCGCCCTTAATGCCCTTCCTGGAGTCCATGAATCCCACGACCTGCACGTCTGGACTCTTACCTCGGGCATGGAAGTGGCCTCTGCACATCTGGTCACCGAATCCGACGCGGACTCCACAGCCGTGCTCACAGCGGCACAAACCTTGTTGGCGGAACGCTTCGGCCTCGAACACGCCACCCTGCAGGTCGAACCCCACGACGGCGAGGGACGCTGTCGCGAACTCTCGTGGTGACCTCCACAGACCCACCAGGAGTCCCTGGGACGAACACGGCGCACGCTGCAGCTCCTTCGATCCTACGGTCACTGTCGCCGAGGCTGCGATGGCCAGTTCGAAGTTGTTGCCCGCGGCGGTGAACGCCAGGGTGGTGGTGCGCTCGTAGCCCAGACCGATCGCGGCGCCGAACAGGAACCCGCCGCCCCACATGAGGACAAAATAGGTGAGCAGAGGCAGAGCGATGCGCACGACGTCCCATGGCTGCGACGTGATCTGTTCGCCCTGGAGCGCGAATAGGAGCACGATCGTGAACAGCAACCCGTACAGCGTCCACGGCCCAGCCGGTCGACAGAGGCAGCACTCGCCAGTTCGACACGCTCTTCGGCAGCTAGACCTATTCCGAGGTCGCCGATCTGATCGCTGAGCCGCTGCGCCTGCAGGCCGGGCTGCTGCCCGACGGCAAGGTCGCCGCCGTACGCGCGCTGCAGGCCGACGGAGCGAAAGTGGTCGTCGTCGGAGACGGCATCAACGACGCTCCCGCGCTGGCCGCTGCGCATGTCGGTATCGCCATGGGTGGCGCGGGATCGGATCTGACCTTGCAGACCGCCGACGCGGTCGTCGTCCGTGACGACCTCACCGCCATCCCTGCGGTGATCCACCTGGCCCGGAGGGCTCGACGCCTGGTCATCGCCAACCTCGTCATCGCCGCCTCGGTCATCGTGGTCCTGGTGACCTGGGACCTTGTCGGCACGCTGCCGCTGCCGCTGGGAGTGGCGGGTCATGAAGGCTCCACCATCCTCGTCGGTCTCAACGGACTGCGATTGCTGCGAGAGACCGAATGGCGCCGTGCTGTCCGCACAGACCGACACAGTTCCGCTGCGCACGTGTGACCTCGCCACCGTTAGTCATCTGGCCGAATCCACCTTCGACGCTCACCTGTCTCATCTGCTTCAGGTGGTCACCGATTTCGAAGAGCATGGCATCGGTTTTCCCTCGGTGACCGCATCGATACTGTGGTAACGAAGTGCTCCATCTCCGATGTCACAGAATGTACGTCTATGGAAGGCACCTGATGCTGCGCAAGTTCGTCGTCGTGACCGCTGTGACCGCCGCGCTCGGAGCGGGTTCGATGGGTACCGCTGCTGCGGACACCGCCCCACCCGTGCCTGCCCTCAACTTGTGCAAGTGGGAGCGCTTTACGCCGGAGTGCATTGCACTGTGGTTGGCGGGCGTGGCGACCGGCTCGGCGGGATCCGGTTCTGCCTTGTCCTGATCGACGGCGCTCGTTAACTGTGGCTCTGGCGCACTCCTGTGGGATGCGTCGGAGAGAATCAAGACCGACGACAACTGCATGAATGCACGGCATGCGTGCACGTCCAGCGGGCGACTCCATCAGACTCCCTTCACAGTCCCTCAAGCACCCCCATCAGGTCCTCGAGGAGCGCATCGGTGCGGGCTTCGATCTCGTCGAAGACGTCGGTGAGGTCTTCGAGGGTCTGGTGATCGCGGCGGCGGGCGGTGGTACCGCGGTCGTAGTAGCCGGCGTCGAGGTCGATCTCAGGCTCGACCCAAGCGTCGACATCGTCTTGCGGGGGAACGGGCAACACCTTCCGTACCGGGGCCCGGCCGGACAGGTGCGCCCGGGTCAGCGCCGACACCGATTGCGGGGTCATCGGCTGCGCGTGTGGGAGGTGTCCCCAGCGGTCGATCGGACACAACAGCGGTTGCCGAGCCTGTTCCGCATCGAGCGGATCGGTGATGATCTCGCTCGGGTCGGTGAGGTGATGGCGCAGCAGATGGGTGCCGGGATACTGGTCGAGGAACGCCTGGATCTGCGCCCACCGCTGGTAGATCGCGACCGCGGGGTTGTCCCCGGTCTCGGAATCCGGTGGGAGACGGAATCTTTCGCCGGTCCGGGTGGTAACCACGAGGGTGTTGCCGTCGAGGCGGAGGTCGCGGCGGCGCAGCCGGGTGAGGTCGGTGAAGGTCATGCCGGTGGCGGCGAGGACCAGCAGGAGCGCGTCGCGGCGGCCGAACAGTCCGCTCGGCCATCCCTCGACAGGTAGTTCGGCCGCCCGCTGCACCAGAAGGCGCCCGAGCCGGTCGAGACGCGAAGCACGAGTGGTGTCGAGGTGCCGGCGCACCATCTCGGTCCGCCCCGGGGCGGGATAGCCGTGCCCGGTGTGGACGGCGTTGATCGCCGACAAGCGGCGCCGCTGCGTCGCGACCACGGCCGGGTGCTCGTGCAGGAACAACGCCAGGGATTCGGGTGCGGCGGGGATGGGATGGTGGTCGGCGGCGGTGCACCAGTCGGTGAACAGGGCCCAGTCATGGCGGTAGCGGGCGGGGATCCGCAGGTCGAGGTCGGCATCGTGAACATCGGTGCTGCGGAAGAACTCTCGTCCGGCGCTGGCGCTCACGGTCACAGGCCGAGATTGGTGACGGCGTTGCCGATGAGTGGTGCGTGTTCGCGGGCGTAGGTCTCGAGCATGGCGGGGGTGGTGTGACCGGTCTGGCGCATGATCGCGTGCGCGGAGGCGCCGTTGCGGAAGGCCTGGGTGACGAATCCGGCCCGCAACGAATGACCACCGAGCTGTTTGACGATGTCGGGGTCGTAGCCGGCCTGTTCGGCGCGGCGCCGGATCGCTTTGTGTACCGCCGCCCCCGACAGGACAGTGTCGGAGAGGTTGCCGTGCTTGCGGATCGCCCGCAACCACGGCGAGGACGGCGCCATGCGTGGTCGCGATCCCCGGCAGACGTGCGCCTCGAAGGGTTCGGCGGTGCGGAGCAGCCGGATGACGGCGGGGCGGCCCCCGGTGTCGAAGGCGGCGACGACCTGCGCCCACCGCATCCACGCACACGGCGGGCAACTGACGTGGCTGTGCGTGAACGGCAGGGCCCGGATACTCCCCCGCCCTTCCTGATCGGTCTTCGATTTCCGGAGTTTGATGTGCAGCCCGTCGAGCCGGTGCAGCGACACGTCGCTACAGGTGAGCGCGACGAGTTCGCTGCGGCGAAACGCCCCGGCGAAGCCCACCAAGAAGATGGCGGAGTCGCGGCGTTCGAGGACCTCCGCGGCCCAACTGCCGGTATCGGCGCGCATCTTCTCGACGATGGTGACGATGTCGGCGGTGAGCAACGGCGCCCGCGGGGTGCGGGGCCGCTCCCCCGCCGCCGCATAGTCCCGGCGGATCCCGGACAGGGTCGCGGTGACCAGCTCGTCCGCTCCGGGGGCGGGGTGGCCGGCGCGGCGGTGGTGGAAGCCGATCCCGGCGACCCAGCGGGCCAACGTCGAGGGTGAGTAGGCCCGCTCCCCCACCTCCGACACCGTCGATGCCGCGTCGTGGAGGTAGGCGGCGACGGTGAGCGGATGCGCCGGCAGCGGGGCGTGTCCTTCGCGCTGGCACCAGGCGGTGAAGCGTTGCCAGTCGGCGGCGTAGTTGCGGCGGGTCGACTCCGACCGCGACCGCCCCGCTGTCCCGGCCACCTGCACGAGGGTCTCGGTCGGCAACACCGGCACCGACGGCGCAGCTGGGGCCGACTCGGTCGGCACAGGCACGGAAACGTCGTCCGGACGGTGGCTGATCAGGTCATCGGGCACGAAACAGGAGCCTACCGTCCCGCACCGACGCTCTCGAGCAGGAAAAGGCGCTCAACAGGTGTTTCGGGGGCGATGGTGCGCTAATGGCAATTAGCAGCACTGACTTCGCGCAAACCGTGAGTGACGAGTGGCCGGGTTGCCTTATCGTGCGGTTTTGCGTGGTTGTAGGTGTTGAGATGCAGCGAAGACGAGCGAGATCGGCGAGGCAGATTAACTGGGCCGGCAGCAGCTTATAAGGGCTCTGAGCTGCGGTTTCCCGGAATGGCGCCTTGACCAGCGCTCTCGTCTCACCGAGCCTCTGTCAATCTGTAGCGGCGTGTCCTGTCAAACTTCACTGCATCTCGACAGTTGTTGTCGAGATGCAGTGAAGATGTCTTCGGGTGTGCCATATCCGCCGGTCAGACAGTCAGCGAAGGCATCCAGATTGCGACCAAAATACCCACCGAGCCCCGATACTGCTTCGCCCACAACAGAGAGAAAATCCTCGAGCGACCGAATGCGACGGCCGTCGATGAAGTACACGGCATCTCCTTTCGGCATTCCAGCTCCATCCTCATCGTCACCGTCCCGACCTTCCGCACAATCTGCCGGTCGCAGTGCATAGGCGGCGGACAGCGTTCTCCGCCGCCGCTTGAGGCAAGGTTCCGATACGGAGGTCTAGACGAGGGAGGGCTCTTTCACCGGATCAGCGGTCTCGATTGCAGGCAATGGCGGGACCAGGAACCCTTCGGTTTCGGCCGCCTGACAGAACTGCCGCCACCGCCGGCTGACGGTGGACTTGTCGATCTGCAATCGGTGAGCAACATCGATCTGCCGCAGTTGCGGGGACTTGATCATCATCGATGCCACGACTTGCACGGTCTCGTGGAACTCGGAGTCGGCGAGGAATCGAAGCAATCCCTCCTGGGTCTGCGCATATCCGTTGCGCGTGACGGACACCGCAGGTTGTCCCATTGTTGTCGGCTCGACAACCGAGTTGCAGGCGAAGGTGGGTGTTCCCGAAGCAGTTGCATCGCTCTGTTCGGTCACGGGCCCGCCCTGCAACGGTGCGTGCGCGGCGCTGTGAGGGGTTGCCAGACCGCCGTCAGCGGTTGCGCCGTCTCCGGGAGCATGAGGCTCGGGACGCACCGCGATCCGAGGCGCGGTGGCAGAGACAGTCGAAGCGGGTGTCACGGTGTTGGTAAGCGCCGGAGTACCGGGAGAGGGTTGGTTGCGCTGGATCATCATCACGAACAAGTGGAACAACGCAAGCCACAGCAGCGGGAAAATCGCGGCAAACAGCGCTCCGATCCAGGGGGCCTGCGGAACGAACCCGAGGTCCTCCCCTGCTGCAACTCGGGCAAGGTTGCGCTCAGCTGTCTGCCAGGCATGGAAGGCGTTGCCGACCACACTCAACAACACCGTCACCACGGCCAACGTGGCGCAGTACGCAAGGGTGTATCGGCCGCGGCCGGAGATGCGGAAGATGACATAGCCGGCGGTTGCAGCAGCTTGGGCAACGTCGATGGCAACCGGCGCCATCCATGCTCGTCCCGGTTGCACACCGACCTCGATCGCCAGGGCTCGAAGTGCATCGAACGACAGGATGAAGGACAGCGCTGCGATGAACAGGGTCATGGCGGCCACGGTCACCAACGACAGTGTCATCTGTCGGCTCACGGGCAACTCAGTTCGCAACGCGGTTGCGGGCGGGGTTGTATCGTCGGGCATGACCGGATGGTGTCCTTCCTGACGGGTGGTAGTCCTGGTCAACGGTCCCCTTGCAGTTGCAGCCGCGTAGGGGACCTGCACTGCGTGCGTCGCGGGCCTGCAACGCACGCAGTGCTGGGGGTCGTAGTGCTACGTCAGAGTCCGTGCTTGTCGAGGTACTCCTGCAGCGCCTTGTCGGTAATCGACGCCTCGCTGATGGTTCGGTCTCCCGTCTCGTAGCGAAGTTTGTCCACTCCCCTACGCAGCCGCGCCTTGATGCTCGGACGGATTCGCGTGTTGTGCGTCGCCGACAGGCCCTCTGCCGGATCGGTGTCGCTTCCCGTCACTGACGGCGTGACCGAACGTGCAGGTACTGGGGTCGGCGCGGGCGTTGATTGCTCGATGCGCGTGGGGCGTTCGGGCAGTTCTTCGGCGGGGTGGGTCTTGCGGATCGCCGGCTGACGTTGTGCGGTCACGATGCACCTCCAGTGGTGAGAGACAGTTCGGCAAGAAGATCGCTGTAGGCGGTTTGAAGAGAAATCGCGCGACCACCTCGGAATTGATGGATCGGTGTCCGTGCGCTGTGCGCGTCCTGACGAGTCGCCAGTTCCGGAATGATCGTGCGGGCTACGAGATCGCCATAGACCTCCCGCAGCTCGGTCTCCCGGAAGTTGTGCTCGGCGGTGCCGCGGCGGCGGCTGAGAACGATCTTGTCGAAGTTGAGGCGAGGGTTGGCACGTTTGCGCACCGTACGGATGGTTTCGTCGAGGCGTTCGACGCCATGCACACTGTCGATCGTCGGTTCGGTGACAGCTACCACCCCGTCACAAGCGATGAGGACGGCGAACAGGACCTTGCCCAAGCTTGGTGGACAGTCGAACAGCACGACGTCGTAGGGACTCAGATCCAGGCCTTCGAAGGCGACATCGAGGCGGAAAACCAGGTCGTTTGAGCCATCGGACTCGATTTTGCCGAGCTCCTCGTCTGCGGGAATCAGGTCGACTCCGCCCCAGTCGGTCGCTATGACGGCATTTGCCGCGCCACCTTCGACGGTCTGGTTCATCAGGTGGTAGGTGGTGAGCATGTCGCCTTCGACGGTCACACCGAGGCCGTTGGTGGCATTGCCCTGAGAGTCGGCATCGACGACAAGGACCTTGCCCCCTTTCGCTGACACAGCACTGGCCAGGCCGAGTGCTGTTGCAGTCTTGCCCACGCCGCCCTTCTGATTGGCAATGGCGATCTTGCGTGGTTGCATTGCGCACCTTTCAGTCGATGATCCGAGTCCGTGTTGCATCACGGCGCGTTCCTCGCGTGGCTTGCGTTGCAGGCGTGCCGTGCGTGGCGTGCCGACAGTGCAATCCTTGCGTTCCTCGCGTGGCTTGCGTTGCAGGCGTGCCGTGCGTGGCGTGCCGACAGTGCAATCCTTGCGTTCCTCGCGTGGCTTGCGTTGCAGGCGTGCCGTGCGTGGCGTGCCGACAGTGCAATCCTTGCGTTCCTCGCGTGGCTTGCGTTGCAGGCGTGCCGTGCGTGGCGTGCCGACAGTGCAATCCTTGCGTTCCTCGCGTGGCTTGCGTTGCAGGCGTGCCGTGCGTGGCGTGCCGACAGTGCAATCCTTGCGTTCCTCGCGTGGCTTGCGTTGCAGGCGTGCCGTGCGTGGCGTGCCGACAGTGCAATCCTTGCGTTCCTCGCGTGGCTTGCGTTGCAGGCGTGCCGTGCGTGGCGTGCCGACAGTGCAATCCTTGCGTTCCTCGCGTGGCTTGCGTTGCAGGCGTGCCGTGCGTGGCGTGCCGACAGTGCAATCCTTGCGTATCTCGCGTGGCTTGCGTTGCAGACACGCCGTGCAACATACGCAAAATATGCATTGCGTGCACGCAATGCACGCAATGCGCGCGAGACATGCAATGCACGCAATGATCGCTCTGCACGCGCAGCCTACTTGCGTGACGTACACGCATTGCACGCAGTGCATGCACGAGACGCGGAATGCTGATCTGAAAGGGCCTGATCACCCGCTCCTCCCGATCCTTCATGGGAGAGGGTCGATGGCATTGCCGACAAGGCCGGCCAACAGAAGAAACGAAAAGGTAGGCCAGCATTGCTGACCTTCTCCGGGATGGATGGGTAGGGCCGCTTACTACGACGGGTGGCGGGGGAGGGGCGATCGTCGTGCGCGCATCTGCATACGTGGTGCCACATATCACATGTTGAACCCGTAGAACTCGGTACGATGCCCACGGTCGAATCTCCGGATTCGCCGATGTTCCGTCGGGGGGATGTCGGCTGTCGACGCGATCGCTGCGACCCCTCGACTTGTTGTGTGCCGAGTTCTTATAGAGCGATGTGAGGCGCCGAGGAGTGGGAGGGCGTCTATGGACCCGGTAGTGGGTGCAGTGAGCGAACTACTTGCACATGCGCGGGGACATGAAGCAGCGTCCGTCTTCGGGCTGATTCCGACGATCGAGCGGCTCCGTGACCGTCCCTTGCAGGTGGTCCGTAGTGACCATCTCGCCCCTGGCGTCTTCGGGGTCTGGCGCAGTTATCCGGAACGGGACGAGATTCACTACGCCCCGTGGGTCGCGACTCCCGATCGGACCGTTGCTCATGAATTCGGGCACATGCTGCTGGGGCACAGGGGGGTGCCCGCGTTGGAGACTGCAAAACGGACGCTTCCCCCGGAGTGGCATGACATGGCCAGTTTGATGCTGCGCGAGTGTGGCCAGCTCGACGGTCTCGACGAGCCTCGGCGGCGCCTCGAGGTGGAGGCGGAGGCGTTCGCGTCGGAGTTGTGTCGGCGGATTGCCGGGGCAGGTGGGGCTCGGTCGGCTCGGATTCGATCGTTGCTGAACGAGGCGTTGTAGCGGTGTTCGCTTCGATCGTCGTGTCGGTCTTGTTGTGGTGGGTGGCTCTCACTCGGTTGTGGCGTTGGCGCACTTCGCGCTCGGTTCTGACGCTCGGTACCGCTGTGGTGTTCATCTTTATGGCGCTGCACACGACGGTAAATATCGGTGCGGTCGATCGGCTCATCAGCGAGGCAGTGGGGGTTGCGAACGCGACGTCGGCGGTCAAGCACGGGATCTTCTTCGGAATCTGTCTCGGCGCGTCGATCATCATCGTGGCGCTTCGGGTGCCCGACGTGGATCGCCAGCGGCGGTGGATCGCGCCCCTGTCGGCAGGGGCGACGGCTGCAACCGCGGTGGCGGTCGCATTGTTCTTCTCGGCGGAGGACGCTCCTCAGGCGACCGATGGCTACCAGTTCGACGAGCTCTACGTGCATCTGCCGGGCTATGCAGAATCCGCCGCCTTCGTGATGGGGGTGGCAGCGGTTCTGTGCACCGTCATCACTGTGGTCGTGTTGCTGGGTTGGGACCTGGGCACGCCCTCCGGGCGGGGGCTGGCGATCCTGGCCTGTGGGGTTGCTGTGCTGGCATCGTATGCGTGGATACGGGGCGGATACATCGTCGCGGCGCGCCTCGGGTGGGTCGAGACCTCGACGTATGCGCTGGATCTGACAACCCAGCTGGCTCTGATCGGAGCGGTTCTGACGACGCTTGGTCTGCTGTGGTCCTCTATCGAGGGGGTCTTCCGAAGTCAGAAGCAGCGTCGGGACTTCGCGGAGCTGTACATGATGGTGGTGAAGGAACGCTGGCCCGGCGTGGTTCGGGACTCGTGGACGTCATTCGATCCATCGCGTCGCACCGTGGACCGGGCGAGTGAGGTGCTCGATGCGCTGTCGATGCAGGCCGATGCGGACAAGTTGCCCGAACATGGGGTGCCGGCGACTCCGGAGTCGATCGCGCGGTGGGTGGACACCGGCGAGTCCGGGGGCATCGGGGTCGATGGGTTGCGGCCCCCGGTGGGGTTCGATGCGGTGAAGTGGGTGCGCGCCGTCGGTAGGGCGTTCCAGGATATTCACCTCTGCGATAAGGCGGAGATACGGAAGTGAAAGACCTGGTGGCCAGGGCGCTGACCGAGATCGCTGCGCCGTGGACAGTCAATATCGCGTCGTGTCTGATCCTCGGTTTCGCGATCGGTCATTCGGGCTGGGGTGCGTTCGTTGCGCTGTTCGCCGGTGTGCTGCCGATGGCTTTGATCGTGTGGGGGATGGTCCGTGACCGGATCGGGGACCATCACGTGACGGAGCATTCGGAGCGTCATGGGTTGATCGGGGCGATTCTCGGTCTGGTGCTCGTGGCCCTGGTCGTGCAGCTCGTGGCGCAGGGGCCGACGGAGATGATTGCCCTGACGTGTGCAGGCTTGGTGACCCTGGTGGGGATCGGGGTCTGGACCAGTGGGGTCGGTGTCAAAGCGTCGGTGCACATGGGGGTGTGGTGCGGCGTTGTCGCTGTCCTCGCGGTCGCACTGTCTGCTTGGTGGTGGACCGGATTGGTTCTCGCGCCGGCGATCGCCTGGTCCCGGATGCGGTTGAAGCATCACACGGGGAAGGAAATCGCGGTCGGCGCGGGCACCGGCCTGGTCATCGCGCCGCTGACGTATCTCGCGATCGTCAACTTCCCCTATTAGGGTCGGGTGGGTTCGTCGTCGTAGGGATTGTAGGTGCGAGCAGCCGCTTCAACGTCCTCGGTTCGCAGGGATTGCACCCACGAGATGTACCGCACGGCTTTTTCGAACGAGTCGTCGTCGGCGAAGTACTGCAGCGGGACGCGGAAGAAGTCGGCGAGGTCCTGGGCGACTTTCAGGCCCGGATTGGGGCGTTGACCGTTGAGCAGCATCGAGATGTAACCCTGGGTGATGGATCCGCCGTTGCTGCGGATGCCATCGACGATCTCGTTCATGGTGAACGGACCTCGGTCCTTGGGGTGGACATTGTCGATCAGGTAGCGGAGCTTTTCGGCGAACGTCGCCACGGTGGACCTCCTCGTGAATCTCGACAACGGCCAGGTGAACCGGGCTCGTCAAATTTACAACCACCCCCATGCGTGAACCGACTCGCCGCCGTGGGGGGGCTCCACCACGTCCATCGCCTATCACCACGGTAATATTACGATCGTGATTTTGGCCTTCGGGGGGTTTCCGATCGGATGGTCGGCGAAACGCGGGAGTGCGGGTGAATGTGCCGGCGGTGTTACCGCGCCGGTCTGCCCGACCGTCGGTGAGCGCGCATCCACAGCGCCCTCACCTGCTCCTCGGTCGTGTCGAAGAGTCGCGCCAGCTTCAGGCATTCGGCATCGGTCAACGGGCGCTCGCCCCGTTCGAGACGGGAGTAGGTGGACTTCGACAATCCCAGTTCGTGAGCAATGTCGGCCTGCGCCAAGCCCTGTCGGGTCCGCCAGCTCGCAAGGGTCTGTACCTCGTCCGGCACGACAGCAAGTTCGCTCACTGCGACGTCGAGGACTGAAGCCACACGTTCGAGCGCGCTCGGACTCGGTGCGCCCTCGCCGGTCTCCCAGCTTCGGATGGTGTTGTACGTGACCCCGGACAGGCGTCCGAGGTCGGAGCGGGACAGGCCCCGTTCACGGCGCACCTCGGTGAGCCGGGTGGGATCGAACCCGTACAGGGCGCGGCGCGGCACACTCACCTCCGTCTCGGGTCCACTCCGGTAACTCTCGCACCAACTTTGCCGCATATGCGCAGCTAGGTGGAAATCACCGCCGACATTCTGTAGGAAATAACTGTGGGAAATAACTTCGATCTGAAGTAAGGTCGTAGCCGTGAAGGAGGGGAATATGAGCGCGTGGCCCAAACGCTTTGCAGCCGTATCATTTTCGGCAGCTGTGCTGGCTACTTCCGGCCTGGGTACCGCCCCGGCCTATGCCCAGTCGAGCACGGGCGATGAACCGCACTGGCTCGGTGAGCTGGTCTCGGACTGCCCGGACCTGTACGTGCTCGGGATGCAGGGCACCACCGAGACCTCGCCCGATGCGCCGGTGAAGGTCGATACCGGAATGCTCTCGAACATCATGGGTCCGCTGCTCGATCAGGCCCGTGAGCTGGGCGCGAGCGTGGATCGGGCGTATGTGCCGTATCCGGGTTCGTTCGGTGGCCTGACGCCCGGTGGCACCGAGTCGTATGTCGAGTCGGTGACCGCGGGGGAGGAGAACCTGTCCCTGGCGGCGCATAAGGTGCTCTCGCAGTGCCCCTCGGCCAAGCTCGCCGTGGTCGGCTTCTCCCAGGGCGCTCACGCGGCGTCGAATTTCCTGCGGTCGGTCGGCAAGGGCAGCGGGGTCGTTCCGGCCCGCTCGGTCGCAGCCGGTGCCCTGTTCGGCGCACCGACCCGCAGCCCCGGATCGGGACTGTTCCCCGGGACCTCGCAGACGGCCCCGTCGCCGGTTCCCGGCACCGGGGGTGAGGCGGTCAAGGCGCTGTCGGCGGTGTCGTTCACCGCCCCCGAGGGGGGTGGCATCGGGCCGGTCGCCGATCTGACCAGCAGCTACGGCAGCCTGTCGGGGCGGGTGTCGTCCTGGTGCCAGGGCGGGGATCTGGCCTGTGATGCGCCGGCGAACGCCCCGGTCGTGCGGGCGGTGGTCAACGTCGCCGGTCAGGTCGAGGTCGGCGGGGATCCGTTCGTCGCGATTTCCACGGTCGGACGGGCACTGGCGTCGACGGCCTTCAAGACCGCCGTCGATGTGGTCAACCAGGACATTCAGGCGCCGAAGAACGCGCTGTCGGCGATCTCGGTCCAGCCGAAGAAGACCATCTCGCAGCGCCTGGCCGAGGCATCCGATCCTCGGGCCACGCCGCCGACGGGGCAGGAAGTCACCGCAGCGTTGATGAAGGTCGGGCTGATCGGTATCAACGCGGCGGTCACGGTCGTCAAGAAGGTGCTGACCCCGGAGACGATCACGGCGGTCGCGGCGGCCGGGCTGGCGAATCCGGCCGCGGCGTTCGGTGTGCTCGCCGCCAAGACGGTCAGTGTGCTGCCCGAGCTGGTCCCGCCGGCGACCT
Source organism: Rhodococcus pyridinivorans (assembly GCF_900105195.1). Taxonomy (NCBI): domain Bacteria; kingdom Bacillati; phylum Actinomycetota; class Actinomycetes; order Mycobacteriales; family Nocardiaceae; genus Rhodococcus; species Rhodococcus pyridinivorans. The sequence goes on from NZ_FNRX01000001.1 coordinate 79,550, forward strand.
CGCAGCGGCTGGTGCGGCAGACCTTCCAGATCGTGCAGAACGAGGTCAAGGCCAACCAGGATGCGTTCGACCTGGTGGCGATGACGACGGTGCGCAATGTCGCCGCCGAACACGGCTCCTACGGCTCGGTTCCGGCCACGGCGAGCGGTCAGGCCCCGACGCGGTTCGTCGCCTCCTGGCTCGCTGCTGTCGCGGCCGACCTCGATGCCGCTACCACCTCGGCTGGGACCTCCACCTCGACAGCTCCTAGTTCCACGACGACCCGGCCGAGCACCACCGCCGAGACGACCACCGAGGCCACCTCGACCACGCCGTCGCAGACGGTCACCTTCACCACCTCGGAACCGGCTGTGAGCACCACGAATGTGGTCGATTCGGGTCCGGCGGTGCTCGATCAGGGCGGTGTCTCGGCTGCAGCACTCAACTGAAATTCACGCCTCGACACAAGAGAGAGAAGCGATTATGAGCAAGCATCGCAGGGCTTCGCGTATCGCCAAGGTGAGCGTCGTGCCCGCCACGGCCGCCGCGATCGTGGCAGCAGGTAGCGGTCTGGCCTCGGCCGATCCGGTGGAGCTGCCCTCGCAGGGCGGGGTGACCACCCCGGCACCGTCCACTCAGGGCGGTACCACCAACGCACCGAAGCCACCGGCCAAGCAGATCTACTGGACCCCGCCGCCGGCGCAGCAGCGCGAGTATGCGCCGCTGCCGGACTACAACTACGACACCAACCGCTACGAGCGGCAGTCCACTCCGGCGCCGATCAACCCGCTGGAGCTGCGTGCCCCGCAGCCGGTCGAGCCGGAACCGATCTACATCGCTCCGCCCGAGAAGATCATGATCGGCGATTTCCACTTCAACCAGCCGAACTGGGTCACCGACGACGACCGGGAGCGCACCAACAACACCGCCGGTCTGATCCGCTCGGATGTGGCGACGTTCTACAAGTCGATCGGTATCGAAGCCAGCCGTGCCGATCGTGTCGCTGCTGCTCAGATCGGCGCGACGGTGGCCGGTGCGGCAGCCGGTGCTGCCGCTGGTGCCGTTCCCGGTGCCCTGATCGGCGGCACCATCGGCGGTATCGCCGGTGCCACCGCCGGTGGTGTGGTGCCGCTGCCGATTCCGGTGCTGCCCGAGGTCACCACCGGGGTCGCCGGGACCGCAGCCGGAGCAGCGATCGGCGCTGCGGTCGGTGCGGTCCCCGGCGCAGTGCTCGGTGGCGCGGCCGGCCTGGCTGCCGGAACCGCCTTTGGTGCCGGTGACGACGAAGGTCAGCCCATCGAGGTGGAACTGCCGGACGTAGGGGAGGACGTGCTCACCGAGCAGGCCGACTCCACGGTCGAGCAGTGGCAGTCCTCCGGCCCGGTCGGACAGGCGGCCGCCGACGCAGTCCGCAACGTCGTGCAGACCGCTCCGCAGGTCGATTCCCAGGTCCGTGAGTGGGTCAAGGTCCAGCCCGGTGGTGAAGGCGTGATCGCCGGTGTGGACAACGCACTGGACACCTTCTTCGGCGGTTCGGCCGGCACTGCCGCCGAGATGATCTCCACCGCGATCGGCGACGGCATCGTGCCTGCCTGAGCTGCCTGAACAGTTTTCCGGTGGGGGCGGGCACGCCCCGCCCCCACCACCCGACGACGGAGGACACTTTGTCGACCGACAATCGAGGAACACTCTTCCCGGATGTAACCGAGCACTACGGGCCGCAACCGACTCCCATCGAAGACACCGAGACCGGATCGGTGCACTTCCCGATCCCGGACGAGACGATCGCCGATGCGGCGCTCGCCTCCTCGGACCTCGAACCGGTCGCTGCCGACGCGGTGATCCAGACCGAACTCGAACCGATTCTCACCGCCGACACCACCGGCGAGCCCAACCCTGCCGCACCTTCTCTCCCCGATCCCGAGGCCCACAACCCTGCCGACAACGGCGAGGCCGCAGCCGAGGTCGATCCCTATGCCGATGCCCCGGACTGGGTGCGCGCCCACATTCCGCGAGGTCCGCTGGTGATCTCGCAGCGCAGCCGTGGGGGTCTCAAGTCCGCGATCGGCCGTGCCCGTCCTCCCCGGCCGACTCCGGCCCCCGAGTCGGCCGAGGCCCCCGCCGTGCCGGTCACCGACACCGCTGCTGCTGCTCCGGCGAAGCGGGACGGCGATCGGTCCCGCACCTGGATGCTCGTCGGCGGCGGTGTCGCTGTGCTCGCAGTGGTCTCCGCTGCGGTGGTGACCACGATGACCGGCAGCACCGACGAACCACAGGCGCCGCCGCTGCCGTCCTCTTCGGTGGTGGCCTCATCGTCGGCGACCCCCACCACGACCGAGGCGGTGGCAGCCCCGGCGTGGTGCGCCCCGGTCACCGAGCCGGATCGGATCGTCGGCAACGGCCCCGGTGGACGCGAATCCGGTCCGGCGGTGATCCAGGCGTTCGAGCACGCCTACTACGTCCAGCGCGACGGCAAGGCCGTCGCAGAGCTGATGGTCCTGCCCGGCAACGATATTCAGAGCTTCATCGACGGTGTTCCGGCCGGGACTGAGCACTGCGTGACCGTGCTGCCGACCGAGGACCCCAACCGCTGGTCGGTCGATGTGCTGCTGAAGTTCCCGCCCGTGGGAGACGAAGGAATCCACAAGCAGTGGATCACCACCATGCCCGCCGACGGCGGCGTGAAGATCGCGAACGTGGAGAACCGATGAACAACGTTGTTGCATTGCGTCGCAGCCCGAAAATCGAGCAGCCCGAACACCTCTCGGCCATCGTGGTGGCCGGCTCCGGGGGAGCGGCCGTGACCACGACCTGTTTCGGCCTGGCCACCGCTCTGCGCCTCGGTGCCGATGCGCAGGTCGCGGCGATCGACGGCACCACCGACGGCGGGAACCTGCTCGCCCGTGTCGGGGTCGAACCGATCGATTCTGCGCGGGCGGTCCGCCAGCTCGGCTCGCGGATGGCTGTCAGTAGTGCCGGGGCGGTGGTAGTCGGTCACGGCGAAGCCACCGACTCGGCCCTGGTGGACAGCCTGCTCGCCGACCGCAGCCTCGCCCGCATCCACGATGTCGGAACAGCCCTGCGCGCACGCCGTGTGGCTCCGTTGATCGAGGCCGGGGCTGCGATCGTCGTCGCGGTGCCGCCCCGTGCCGAACCGCTGGCCCGGATGCGCGGCGCCCTCGACTGGCTGGTGGGCACCTACGGACGCGACGTGCTCTCCCACACGGTGGTGGCGATCTCACACCAGCTCCCGCAGAGCGTGGTCGATCTGACCCCGATCCGCGACGCACTGTCCCCACTGGTCGCCGCGTTCGTCGAAGTGCCCTTCGATGCGAACTTGGCGCGTCCCGGCGCCGTCGATCACCGGCATCTGTCGGTCGCGACGATCGACGCCTGGACCGATGTACTCGACGCTTTCGGCCGCATCGAGGCCGGCCACCAGGACAACGACACCGCTGATCGGGTCGGGACGGGGGAGCTGGCATGACCGCCAGAGAACGCACCAGTGTCGACGCTCGTATCGAGCCGTACACGGTGCCGACTCCCGGACCGGCGGTGTGGCTGCTCGGCGCGCACGGCGGATCCGGGGTCTCCACCCTGGCCCAGTACTGGGACTTCGCCGACGACGCGCAGCGTCAATGGCCGTGCGGGAATGCCCGAGAGATCGAATCGCCCTATGCCGTGGTCGTCTGCCGCGAAACCATCCAGGGCCTGTCCAGCGCCCACGATCTGATCCTCGAACACCGCAACCGCGATCTGGCCTGCGAACTGCTCGGTCTGGTCACCGTGGCCAACGCGGCCGGTCCGCTGCCGAAGGACGTGCGCCAACTGCGTTCGATCGTCACCGGCGCAGTGGCTGCGCACTGGTCGATCGGCTGGCACCGCTTCCTGGCCTCGGCCGCCCGATCGAGCCTTCCCACCTGGCGCGCCCTCGACGGCGTGCCCATCCAGACCAAGGGAGCGGTCATCGACGTTCCCGAGGACGTGATCGCTGCCGGCGTCGGCATCGTCACAGCAATCCAATCGAGTCTCCCGACCTTGTGGTCGGGCCAGTAGCACGGAGGACAATTCATGATCCAGACGGTTGTAGATACCGCGTGTCTCGCGCAGGGTGCCGTCAATTTCGACATCAACCCGGAAGTGCCTCCGGGCGCGAACGGCCTGCTCAAGCTGCTGAACTGGCTGCTGTGGGGCGTCACGCTCGCCTGCGTTGCGGCCCTGATCTTCTCGGGCGGCAAGTTCGCATGGGAGAAGTGGCAGCACGGCTCGGGGGACTCGCCGAAGATGCTCGTCGGCTCGCTCGTCGGCGCGATCGTGGCGATCTCGGCGAACCAGATCCTCGGCGCCGTCACCTCTGCGGCATAAGGGCGGGGGTCAAGCGATGCAGGTATCCGCCCAAGGGGTCGTTCCGCTTCCCGGCGAGGTCGTCGATGGTTTCCAAACGCTGCTCGGTTACGCGGCCGGGATCGTCTTCATCCTGTGCGTGGCCAAAGTGATCTTCGTCGGCGGACGCCTGGCCTGGGACCACAAGCACGGAGCCGGCATCGAATCCCCCACCGCCGCAGAGTTCGTCGCGGCGAACGTCGGTGCGATCCTCGCCGGCGGCGTGGCTGCGACCATCGCCACGATCCTGCTGGCCACCGCCCAGGGGCCCCAAGCCCAGCAGATCGGAAGCGGCCATTCCCCGACGGTCATCGACCAGCTCGAACAGAGACAACAGCAACAGCAATCCGGCAACGAGGAGAACGAACGATGATGCGTCGGTGGGCGCGAGCAACGGTGGTCGCGGTGGCGCTGGTTGCCACCAGCTGCGGAGGATCGCACACCCCCGGGTCCGAGCTGTCGATCACCGATCCGCCGCAGATCAGCCGGTGGATCACGCTCGGCGGGATCGAGGTGCCGATCGGCACCACCGACGGCCCCAGCAATGGTGAATGGGAACCCTTCGCCGGATTCAGCCACACCCCACAGGGAGCGGCGCTGGCGGCGATCACCCAGTCGGTGCAGCTGTCCACCGCCTCCGATCGCACCTGGCCTCAGGTCCTGGCCGGTGTCGCCGCACCCGGCGACGGCCGCGACCTGTACGCCGCCCACCGCGGGCTGGTGGAGATTTCGGGAACCGATCCCGAGATGGTGCCGACCATCGTCGGCTACACCATCACCGATTACAGCGACGAAGCTGCCACCGTCGGTGTCGTGCAGCGCTTCTCCGATGACTCGCTCGCATCCTCGATCACCCAGGTGGTGTGGGTCGACGACGACTGGCGATTGAACCTGTCCAGCGAGACCGCCGCCACCATCACCGCTCTCGACGAAGTGCCGTCGGAGCTGGTCGATCTCGAGGAGACCCGCAAGTGACCGAGCAGAACACCACCGACTCGACCAACGAGAAGAACACTCCCTCACTCGAAGCCGAGAACGAACGCGCATCGTCGGCCACCAAACTCACCATCGGCTTGGCGGCGGTGGCCATCATCGTCGTCGTCGGTGTCGTGGTCAGCCTGGTGATGGTCTTCCGAGGCGAGGACGCAGAGCCGTTGGTCTCTCTCGATCCGACCACCGGCAGTAGCGCCACCGCCCAGGACAAGGACGGTCTGTTCGAGCCGGACCCGGTCTTCGACAAGGGCAACCGTGTTATCTACGTGCCGCTCGAGCCCCACGGCGTGATCCTGTCCGACACCCTGGCCAGCTCGAACCGTCCGGCGGACCAGGCCCCTAGCGGGGTGATGCTCCAGCGCATCCACGGGAACATGGACCTTCCGTTCTCGACCTCCGATGGCCCCACCGCGTTCACCGACAACGGTGTCGCCACCGGGTTCTCTCGCACCGCGCAAGGAGCGGCACTCGCAGCAGCCCACTACTTCGGCTATGCCTACGCGGGCGGGAACCGGCTGAAGATGGCGACCGAGGCGGGACTGGTGTCGGACCCGAAGGGCGAGTTCTCCGCTCTGGGGATTGCTGACGACACGCCGGCGTCGGTGATGCCGATGGTCAACGTGCTGTTCAACCCTGATCTGACTCTGGTGAAGTTCGGCTACACCGTCGAACGCCCCAATGGCTCGACCCAGATCGCGGTCTCGAAGATCCCGATGGTCTGGCGTGAGGGCACCGGCTGGGTGCTCCAGGCCGATTCCACCGCTCTCGGTGTCGAGTACGAATCCCTCTCGGCGGACGGGTGGCAACAATGGTGGTGACCCGCAGCTTGTGGACAGCACTGATCAAGGTTGTCGCCGTGACGTGTGTTGTCGGTGTCCTCGCCCTCGTGGGAGCACACACCGCAGCAGCGCAGGAGGCGGATTCCTCCCTCACTCCGGCTACTGACGACTCGTCCCAGGTCGTCGACGAGGAAGGCACAGGCTTCGAGCAGCTGGAGACCACCCTCGGCACGTTGACCTGCACCCCGGGTGGAATGCTGGCCGGCACCGTGGGTGGCTGGATCGCCAATCAGATCGGCGACGTGGACCTGCCCAGCTGCGGGGACGCGGTCGGCACCGCGGTCGATGCAGGTATCGGCACGATCGAAGATGTCGCCGGGGGCGTCGCTGAGGGTGCGGTCGAGAAGACGGCGCTGTGGATCGGCAACGCGGGTGTCGCGGTGCTGAAATTCGCGCTCGGATGGTGGATCACCAGCACCGATATGGACGGGGACACCTTCCAGACGACGGTGGCGACGGTCAACGACTACACCTTCTACATCCAGGTCGCCGCCCTGTCGTTGTCGCTGATCCTGCTCGGGGGCCGGCTGGCACTGGCCCGATCCGGCGCGATCCGCGACACCTCGGAAGAGGGCCTCAAGCAGATGGCCCGTGCGGCGGTGCTCGCCGGGGGAGCATCGACGCTGATCGTGCTCGGCACCGAACTGTCGGACCAGATTTCGGCCTGGTTCATGGACAGTGCGGTCGGCTCCGACCCGTCCCGCCTGGCCGAAGCGATGGTCTCGATCACCCTGTACTCCGGTCCGGCCGGTGTGGGCCTGCTGTTCCTGATCGGCATCATCGGCATGCTCGGCGGGTTGATGATGGCGTTCTTGATGCTGCTGCGCACCGGCATCCTCGTACTCATGGCAGCGGCGCTGCCGATCGCAGGCGCAGCCGGAGGCACCAAGGTCGGCAGCCAGGCATACGAGAAAATGCTGGCCTGGACGATCGCATTCCTGCTGGTCAAACCGGTCGGGGCGTTCGTGATCGGGGTCTCGGCGATCCTGTTCCTCGAAGCCACCCCGACCATTACCGACCCCGAGAACGGCGACGGGTTCATGGCCCTGTCCGGGGTCATCACCTTGTGTGCCGCGGCGCTGGTGCTGCCCGCCCTGATGCGCCTGATCGTCCCGAACATCGGCGCACTCGGAGGCGGCGGCAGCGGCCTCGCTGCTGCCGCAGGTTTGGTCGGTCTGCTCGGTGGGGGCGCGAAAGCCGCCGGGATGGTCGCCACCGGAGGTGCCAGCGGCGCGGCATCCGGAGCGGGATTCGCTGCGTCGAAGACGAAGGGTGACGACGAGCCACCCGGCGGCGGTGCGGGCGCACAGCCCACCGGCGCACCCGCTGGGTGGGGTACGGCAGGTGGCAACCCCGAAGGCAATCAGCAAGGAACTCCGCAGGGCAGCGGCATGGCTCCCCAAGGCAACGGCGCGGGCACTCCCGGCAGCACTGCTTCGAGTGGTTCCGGCGGTTCCGGCGCGGGCGGGTCCGCTAACACCGGCTCCGATGCGCCTGTGGCGACGGGGGCCGGCCACCAGTTCAACCGAGGGGGCTTCGAACAGTGAGCAACGAGCCGACATTCAACACCTACGGCAACTGGCGCCGACCCCGCAGCACCGGCCTGCTCGGAGCCACCTTCGGCACCTCGATCGCAGGGATCGCCGCCGCAGCCGTCGTCATCATCGCGGGCCTGTTCCTCGGCATGACGGTCGCATTGCTGCTGGCCATCCCGGTGATCGTCTGCTTCATCCCCTTGGTCATCTCCCGTGACGGCCGCTCCGGCTACGAAAGGGCACTGATGCGATTCCAGTTCTGGCGCGGCCGCCGCCGCGGTGAACACGCCTACGCCTCGGGCACGTTCTCCCGCGTTCCGGGGAGGGCCTACCGTCTTCCCGGCGTGCTCGGCGACACCGAGCTCTACGAAGGCATCGACTCCGACGGGCGCACCTTCGGCATGATCCACATGCCCAGCAAGAGCGCCTACACCGTCGTTTTCGACGCCTATCCCCAAGGTGCCGAGGCTGTCGACCAGGACGTGATCGACCACTATGTCGGCAATTGGGCACAGTTTTTGTCCGGGGCCGGTGAGACCTCGGACATCCTTGCAGTGGTCACCACCGTCGAGACGCTGCCCGAGACCGGCATCGAGCTGTACGAGACGGTGCACCAGAACACCCGCGCCGATGCCCCGCAGCTGGCCCGCGATGCGGCCTACCAGCTCGCCACCGGCTTGACCTCCGGCGGTATCCGCCTCGCAGCGAGGATCGCGATCACCTTCGAGGCCAAGACCACCGAACGTAAACAGGACCCTTCCGAACAGGCCGTCGAACTCGGCCGGCGTCTGCCCGGTCTGACCGCGGCCGCGGCACGGGCCGGTGTGCCGTGCTCGCCGATGGATGCCGACGACATCATGGCGTTCGTGCGCCGCTCCTACGACCCGGCCTCGCTCGTCGATGTCGAAGCCGGCGTGTACTCCGGCGAGGGCACCGGGCTGACCTGGGAGGACTGCGGTCCGCGGACCGCCTTGGAAAGCCCGGACGGCGGCAAATACGTCCACGACGGCGCGGTGTCGGTGACCTGGGAGATGCGCGAAGCCCCCAAGGGAGCAGTGACCGAACGGGTACTGCAACGACTGCTGGCCCCGAACGAGGCGGTGCCGCTCAAGCGGGTCTCGGTGATCTACCGCCCGCATTCGGCCGGGGAAGCCACCGACATCGCTGATAGCGACTACCGCAACGCGATGGCCGAAGCGCACGGTGGGTCGCTCAAGAACGGATCGATCGGTTCGGCGAAGTCGCAGATCGAGCTGGCGGCCACGGCCCAGGCCCGCATGGAACAGGCCCGCGGTGCCGGGATGGTGCGCTTCGGGGTGCTGGTGACCGTGACCGAACCGGCCGGCAGCTCCGATGTGCCGAAGATCGACGCCCTGGTCGAGGACCTCTCACGGCAGAGCCGATTGACGATCCGCCGCTCGTGGTGCTGGCAGGGCGCAGCGTTCGCCGCCTCTCTCGGTGTGGGGGTCATCGCCCCCGACCACACCACCATCCCGTCGTTCCTGAGCAACTAGGAGGGGGACGCTGTCATGGGTAAAGCCACGACCTCGACCCGGATCGCGCAAGCCGAGAAGATCGCCAAGACCCTGCTGTCGGACGAGGACCTGTCCGCTCTCGAGGAGCAGGCGGCCTCGGCCACCGGCATCAAGAAGGCATGGAAGAAAAGCCTGGTCAACCGCCAGTACAGCCGTCGGGCGACGGTCGAGCGGTTGACTCGGATCAACTCCGACGGCTTCGACCGCCCGCTCGCCGAGCTCGATGCCCGCGGATTCGACGGGGCCGGTGGGGGCCGGATGTCGACGGTGATGCCCCCGGTCGAATACCGCGGTACCTCGGTTCAGGTCGCCGGGATCTATCCGTGGATCGTGGGCGCGAAAGCGCCGCTGCTGGGCACTCCGCTGGGGCGGCATCTGACCACCGGCGCGGCCGTCGGGTTCGATCCGCTCTATGCCTGGAAGATGAAGGCGATCACCGCCCCGTCGTGTTTCATCTGCGCGCTCAACGGTTTCGGCAAGTCGACGCTGCTGCGCCGGATCGCCCTCGGCGACATCGCCCGCGGCACGTTGGTGCTCGTGCCCGGTGACGTCAAGCCGGACCTGCGGGTGCTTACCGAGCAGGTCGGCGGGCAGGTCAGCGAGGTCGGCTACGGCACTGGCGCGATCAACCCGCTCGACCGCGGCCCGATCGGCGATGCGATCGAGCAACTGCCCGCCGGTTCCCTCGAACGGGACAAGGCCGAGTTCGCGCTGCACGCCCGCCAGCTGAACATGATCTGTGCGCTGCTCGAGATCGTCCGCCGCGGCCCCCTGAAGGACTTCGAGGAAACCCTGCTCGCCTCGGCGATCCGGCTGCTCTACGCCCCGGACTCGCAGTTCACCACTACGCACGCAGCTCGGATCGAGGACCTGCTGACGCTGATCGCGGCCGGCCCCGAGGAACTGAAGGACGATGCGGTGGCCGACACCGACGAGGAATACCGGGGTCAGATCAAGCCGCTGCTGCGCTCGCTGAGAGCGCTGGTCAAGGGCCGGTTCGGGGAGACCTTCAACCGGCACAGCACCGTGCGGATCGATATCACCAAGCCGATGGTGGACCTGGATATGTCCTCGGTCCCGCCCGGCGATGAGTTGATGCGCGCTGCGGTGCTGCTGGCCGGGTGGAACGAAGCGTTCGCGGCGGTGGAGGCGGCGCACATCCTGGCCGACAACAAGGTGCCTGGAGCGAAGTCGATTGCCGCCCACATCATCTTGGACGAAGTCTGGCAGGTGATCCAGACCGGCAGCTCGGCCGTGGCGCGGCTGGATGCGGTGCAGCGGTTGCAGCGGTCGATGGGCGTGGCGATGACTATGGTCACCCACTCGCTCGCGGACTTCGAGAAGGTCGGGGCGCTGGGCATGATCGAGCGCTCTCGCGCCCGGATCGTCGGCCCGGTTCCCGAGGCCGAACTCGACCGGCTCGGCCGGTTCATGAAGTTCTCCCGCGCTGAGCGGGTGATGGTGACCGGCTGGGCCAACGACACCACGTCCTCGGTGGAGGAGAAGAAGGCACTGCGCCAGGCGCGTCGCAAGATCGCCGGCGACAACGGCACCGGCGCGGTCGAGAGCAAGCGCACCGCCGCCGGTGTCGGGCATTTCCTGCTCAAGCTCGGCGAAGGCGCAACACCGGGCACCCCGTTCAAGGTGTGGGTGCCCCAGGCAGAAAAGGATTCCGGGATTCACGACACCGATGCCCGTCTGCGGGCCGCCGATGAGGATCGAGCCAAGGAGTTCGCCGCATGAGCCGGCGGGAGCGTCGCGGCCGTCGCCGGTACACCGTGGTCGATGACCTCACTCGTGAGGCTGCGATCGAGACGGTCCTGGGGCGCATGAAGGCCGGGGACAGCTTCACCGCCGCTACGCGAGCGGCAGCGGCGCAGCTCGACGTCGCGGAGACGACGGTGCGGGGCTGGGTCAACCGCTCCGGCCGTCGCCCTCGCCGTACCCCGCAGGAAGTCGCCGCGTTGGAAGCGGAGCTGGCACTGGCACAGGAGCTGAACCGGGCGCTGGCACGCAAGCACGGAGTCGTGATCGAGGATCTGAGCCTGCGGTGAACTCCAAGGGGGGCACCGGCCTGATCGCGCTCATCCTGGCGCTCACACTCATTCCGTTCTTCCTGATCCTCGTCCTCGTGATGGGGATTCAGGACGAACAAGACCGCCGCGCCGGCACGAGCTGCCTCGGACCCGGCTCCGGCCTCGGATCCGGCGACAAGCTCGCACCGATGGGCTCGTTCATCAAGCCGGTCGATCCCTCCACCGTCACCTTCACCTCCGGATTCGGCCAGCGCTGGGGCACCGAGCATCAGGGCATCGACCTGGCCGGGGCCATCGGCACTCCGATCTACGCCTCGGCCGACGGGGTGGTGCGTCATGCCGGCCCCGCCTCCGGGTTCGGGCAGTGGGTGGTGCTCGACCACGTGCAGGGCGGGCAGCTCGTATCCACCGTGTATGGGCACATCGAGACCTACACCGTCGCCGTCGGCGAGCAGGTCCGTGCCGGTCAGCAGATCGCCACCCTGGGCAATCGCGGTCAATCGACCGGCCCGCACCTGCACTGGGAAATCTGGCCCGGCGGCTGGGGCACCGCGGCGGTGGACCCACTGCCGTACTACGAATCCGCCCCTGCACCCGGGGACACGTCGGCCGGGCCGATCACGCCGGTGCCGTCCACCCCGCCCCAAGGGAACTTGGCGCAGCCGTTGCCGCCGTCGGCCGGCTCCGAGCAGGGCCTGCAGGTCGATGCGAAGAAACTCGCCCGCGCTCTGCACCTGCGCTTCGGCGACCGGATCGCGAGCATCGGGGGGTGGCGCGCCGACGGTGGCTACGCCAGCGATCACACCGAAGGTCGGGCTGTGGATCTGATGATCGCGAACTATCGCTCTGGTGACGGGGTGGCTCTCGGGGACGAGATCACCGATTACGTGCTGGCCAATGCGGAGTTCTTCAATGTCGAGTACGTGATCTGGCGGCAGACCTACTACCCCGTCGGCGGTGCCCCGAGTCTGATGGAAGACCGCGGCAGCGAGACCGAGAACCACTACGACCACGTGCACATCAGCGTCCACGGTCAGGGCACCGACGAGAGGGTGGTGTCGTGGGGATCGCTGCCCGGGGGCAGCGGCAACACCACCACGATGGCGGCGGACTGCCTCATCTCCGGGGACGGGGTGGGCGACTACCTCGCCGACGGCACCGTGCCGGACGAGTACGCGGTGTGGATCGAGCGGGCCGGGTCGATCTGCCCGCAGATCAGACCGTCGCTGCTCGCTGCCCAGCTCGCCGCCGAGAACGGCTTCCGCCACGGAGACTCCGCTCCGGTGTCGGTCACCGGGGCGATGGGACCGGCGCAGTTCATGCCGGGCACCTGGGCGAGCTACGGCCGCGACTACGACGGCGACGGCCGGGTCGATGTGAACAGCATCGGCGATGCCGTCATGGCCCAGGGCCATTACATGTGCACCATCGCTGCCACCATCGACGGCTGGATCGCCGACGGGGTGGTCTCCGCACCGAACGGGCGCACCGAGCTGTATCTGGCCGGCTACAACGCAGGCGAAGGCGCCGTCCTGAACTCCGGCGGGTTCCCGACCGGGCACACCGACTACGTGGTGCAGACCCGCCCCTACGCCGACAAGATCATCGCCGCCGAACCGCAGTACCGGGCGATGAGCAACCAGTGAAAGAAGGCACGCCCGTGCAGATCACACGAGTCACCGTCGCGGCGGTATGCACCGCGGCCGCCGTCGCAGTGGCCGGCTGCGGCAACAGCGGCCCCGCACCTGAGCAGCACGTCCACGTGGGCAGCGACGCCCACGAGGTGATCGAGCCGCTCTCACCCCAGCAGATCGACGCCGACGACACGGCGATCACCGCGATGCAGATGATCTTGTCCTGGCAACCCGCGATCGACGAGAGCAAGACCGACGCCCTGATCCGAGCCACACCGTATCTCGGCGGAGACCTGCTCGCCGTCGCCGAATCCGGCAGCCGTGCCGACGTCCGGCCCGATGCCGACTGGCAGCAGTGGGCGGCGGCGAAAGACGCCGTGACAGCGGTGTGCGCCCATTCGGACACCACCCCGGTCGCCCCGGCCGGGATGCGCACCGTGGTCATCGACGTGATCTGCACCCAGACGGTGCTGCACGCCAGCGGGCGCAGCACCCGCCTGACCCCGCAGCTGTGGCGCACCACCATCGTCCGCACCGATGACGGGTGGCGACTGACCGACTACCGATTCCAGCCGTAGAAGGGGCACACACACGATGGCACACACGAGACGCGACCGGCCCCGCACCTCCTCGGGCGCCGACGAGATGTTCCTCAAGGCGCTCCCCGCCCTGCTGGTGGCGGCTTATCTGCCGACGATCGCCTACAACACCGGTGGGGGAGCAGACCCCACCTGGAACCCGATCGGCTTGTTCTTCGCCCTGGGGTTCGGCTCGACGAGCTGGCCGGCCGGGGCAACCATCATCCTCGGTGTCGAGCTGGTCCTGCTCGCGGTGCTCGCCGTACTCGTGTGGTGGGCGCTGCGCCGGTTCGGGGTCATCGAGACAGTGCAGGGCAAGCAGTTCGAAAAGCGCATCGACCGCCTCGCCCGCACGATGGTCGACCCGAAGGAGGTCGATGAGGCCGACCCGAAGTACCTCGCCGCCTCCACCGACCGGCTCGCCCCCGCCATCTCGCAGACTCATCCCGGCTATCTCGGTATCCCCCTCGGCAACACCGTGGTCGGGGGTCGCACCTTGTATATGACCTGGGAATTCGTAGCGATCGCTTTCGCCGGCGCCCGCATGGGCAAGTCCGCATCGTTCGCTATCCCCGCGATCTGCCACGCCCCCGGAGCGGCGCTGGTGGCGTCCAATCGCGGCGATGTGTACTCGCACACCGTCGGTATCCGCCGCGAAACGGGGCGGGTGTGGGTATTCGACCTGCAAGGGGTGAGCACCGGTAACCGGCAGCAGCGGGCGAGCTTCTGGTTCGACCCGCTGCGGGGCGTCACCGACCTGCCTTCTGCTGCGGCAGTGTGCGGCTACTTCATCTCCGCTGCCACCGACGCCGGTGCCCGTGTCGATGCCTACTTCGACGGCAACGCCCGCGATCTGTTCGCCTCCTACCTGCTCGCCGCTGCCCTGGCCGGCGGGGACATCCGGCATGTGGTCGAGTGGCTGACCAACACCCAGTCACAGATCCCCCCGGCCGTGCTCGAACAGCACGGCTACCCGGAGCTGGCACGCACCATGCGCGGCAAGCAGTCCGTCAACGCCAAACAACGCGACGGCTTCTACGACATGGCCCGCCGCTTCCTCTCCCCGCTCGACGAGCCCCGATACGCCGAAGCAGTTCTGCCGAACCGAAGGGTGGTGATCGGCACCGACACCCACGGCCGAGTCACCATTACCCCCGGCCAGCACGTCCACGACCTGCCGGAGTTCATCTCCGCCGAGTTCGCCCGCCGCACCGACACGATGTACGCGCTATCCAAGGACGGCCCCGGCTCGTCCTCAGCGATCTCGAGTGCCCTGGTCGGGCAGATCCTCACCTGCGCCGAGGAATACTCCGAGCAACAGGAATCAGAGCGGATGCCGATCCCGCTGACCGCGGTCCTCGACGAGGCCGCCAACATCTGCAAGATCGAGGACCTGCCGCGCTGGTACTCGCACTTCGGTGGCCGCGGCATCATCCTCATCACCTTCTTCCAGTCCCCCTCCCAGGGCGAGAAGGTCTGGGGACGCGAAGCCTTCAAGTCCATGGTCGATGCGTGCAGCGTCATCTGGTACGGCGGCAACGTCGAAGACGACGCCTTCCTGTCCGGCCTGGTCGATGCCATCGGCACCCACTACGTCGACACCGAATCCCGCAGCCGCCCTACCGGCTTCTCCTCCAGCAGCCAGGCGAGTGTGTCGAACAACTGGCAGAAGGAGAACATCTTCGAAAAGCGGGATCTGCGGGCACTGCCGAAAACCCGTGCGTTGGTCACCATTGGTGGCTCCACCCCGATCCTGGTCCGCAAAGCGTTCTGGGGCAACTCACCGTTCGCCGACGCGATTCGCCAATCCAAACAAGAGAGCAAGCAACACGCACCGACCCAGCAGAAGGCCCTGACAGTCGGTGAATCCGAATGGCCTGCTGTAGTCGCCAACATGGTGGTGCCGTCCGAGGAACAGGCTGACACTTCACCTATTCCCCTCGAGCCCACGCCCGAGACTTCTCGCGCCGACCGGCTCTTCCACTCCGAATTTCTGGCAAAGGACTGAACATGGTCGAGGTCAACATCGCGGCGTCCGACGAGTGGGACACCAGCAACGAAGCACCCGATAGCGATGACTACGACGGCGAGTTCGAGTCGGAGAGTGACTACGACAGCGAGCTTCAGCCGGACCAACACGAACACGAGACAGACGATGCCGCCGATAAGTACGAAGACGAGGCGGACGCGGCTCCCACCAAGGAACCGAAGTTCGCCAACGTCATCGAATGGGTCAACGGATTCTTCCTGCCGGTGATCCGACGCCGGATCAGCGACAACGACGGCGGCCTGTCCTGGGACCCGCGATGGTGGGCATACCCGGAGGTCGTCGCCCGCCTGACCGCCCTGCATCAGGCATGGGAGGAAGCACGAGCTTCGGACTCGATGTCCGCGATGTCGGTGTGGTGGATCCAACACCTCGAACCACACCTACGCGTCATCCTCGACGGCGACACCGGCCCGATGGCCAACGCCAAATCAGACCGCAGCTTCACGGGCTGGCCGGCCATGCCCGCCGACCCGGCTCCACCCAACGTCCTTAACAAGATCCTTAACCTGCACCGGTAGGGCCCGTTGCGGAAGTGCCTGGAACTAGAGATTGTTTTGGCATAGGCATTTTCCTCGAAAGAGCCTCGTCGCCTTGCTGCCTCACGTCATACGTTCGACTTCCACTTGCCCGTACAGTTGTACTTCTTGAAGCGAGTGGAAGGTTATGCAGAGTTGACGGCACCTGACGAAGCACTAGATTTCGACGAGCGACTCGCTGCATTCGAATCGACGCGGTTTACCGAGCTACGCCCTGGTCAGCGTCAGGTGCTTGCAGCCTACGCAGCAGATCACCGGGATACGCCAGACCTAGCTATTGAGATGCCAACTGGCGAAGGCAAGACTCTAGTCGCCCTGATGATCGCCGACTACGCACTCGATCGAGGTTACTCCGCGGCTTACTTAACGGGCACTCGTCAGCTTGCGGAACGGGTCGCAACCGAAGCCGAGGCATTAGGACTCGATGTAGTCCGCTTCGCAGGCAAAGACTACGGCGGAGCGAAGCTCGACGATTATCACCAAGCCCAAGTCGTCGGCGTCATGAACTACTGGGTGTACTTCAATGCAAGTCCTGTTCCAAAGCCTGCGGATCTTGTCATCCTTGATGACGCCCACCTGGCGGAACAGCCCGTGAGCAGCATCCAAACACTTCGCATTCCTGACAAGGCAGGTGATGCCCGCAATCTTTACCGCATGATCTGCGGTTTGGTGATCGCTCATACCGACTCCTACCCAGGTCTACGTGCTATGCAGGACGGAACCGCGCTACCCGGTACCCCACCCGAGCTGCTGTCTTTCAAGGATTGGAAGACACTGGAGGATCGAACGAGGGCCGCCATCGAGTCATCCCCGTTCATCGAGAAGAAGGAGGTCAAGTACGTTTGGCCAATAATTCGGGATCGACTCTCGCGATGTGGCGTACTGATCGGACCTTCCGGCATTGAAATCCGTCCGTACCACCCACCAACAACGTTGAACAAGTGGTACTCGCAGGCGAAGCAACGGATTTATCTGTCGGCGACTCTCGGAACTATGGACGACTTACAACGACGTGTGGGTGGACGACCGATCACTCGTCTGTCCACCGTTGAGCCTCTGCAGAGCGGTGCAACTGGTGATCGGATCTTCTTGTTAAACCCGAGCTCGGAGGATGCACTCGCTCCGCAGGTCTTCGCCTGGGCGTTGGAACAGTCGAAGAAAGCCGGCGGACGAGCAGCATGGTTGTGTTCCAGCCATCCGGAAGCCGAGACCTTAGAAGAGAAGCTGGTCGAGGAAGGGATGAGCGTTTACCGCCTCAAGCCGGGTGATGACACGCAGTTCGATTCGTGGACTCGGGCCGCTGACGGGCACCTCGTTACAGCCGGCCGTTACGACGGACTCGACTTCGCAGGGGACCTGTGCAAGCTGGTCATCATCCCGACTGTGCCTCAAGCGAGCAGTGAATTCGAGCGGTTCGTTGTCGCCTACCTCGGTGATGCAAGTTTCATGCGACATCGGGTGGGTCAACGTGTCACCCAGGCTCTCGGACGAGCAAACCGAGAACCTACGGACCGATCGATGTACTTAGGCTTAGATCCCTTATTTGCACAGATCCTCGCTGATCCAACAGTCCGGCAATCGATCCCCGACGGAGCTTCCCCGATCGTGCGAGAAGCGCTGCAAATTTACGAGACTGGTTGGGCCGGTACGCAAGAGGCGTGCAACGAATTTTGGTCCCAGACCGTAACAACTGGGCCGATGATTCCACCATCGGGGCCGTCGCGTAGACGAAGGCCAGGCCGAAACGCCGGAGGAAGCAGCACCGTATCGAGTGCCGATCATGAGGTCACCGCTGTAGCCGACCTGTGGCTCAGCGACTACAAAGAGGCAGCTAAAAAGGCCCGCGAGGCCTCAGCCATGTTGGCTGAGGCTGGCGAAGCGGAGCATGCCGCCTTTTGGCGATACGTTGAGGCTCACGCGCACTTCGTTGGCGAGGACTACGTCGCTACGCGTGCAGCATTAGAAGACGCAACCCGAGATGGTCCGCGCACGACCTGGTTCCTGCGCCTAAGGCGTACTATCGCCGATCTCGAAGGTCAGAGCGGCCCGGCCGACGATAGCGATCGGCTCTTCTTAGTTTGGGATGAATGGCGACGTGAAGCAGGACCACGTCTGCAAAAAACGCTTTCGCAAGGTCGTGTTTCTCTTGCAGGGACTCACAACCAACAGTGTGAAGGGTTGCGTGTCTTGGCGCGGTTGGCAGGTGCCACAGGCGAATTGCCTCCCAAGAACGAACAGAGCGCCACCGACTGTCGTTGGACATGGTCTACGACGAAAAAATCGGAGCGACGAGTCTGGGAAGTGAAGACCGTACCGAACGGTACCCCTTCACCCCTGAGTCGAGGCGACGTCAATCAACTACTTGGGCAGATTCAGGTCGACACGACGCGGTCACCGAACGCTCGTGTCTTGGGGTGTCTGTTGACCCCCTCTACCGAGGTGACGCCTGATGCCCAGGAAGCAGCACGCGACAAGATTGCACTGATAAATCACGATGCTGTACTCAGGCTGTACGACCTTCTGGCTGACCGAATTATCCAGTACGACTCTCTCTGTGAAGATGACAGTGCGGATGCTCGGGGTACTGCTCGTACCGCGGTGGAAGCTCGCCTACCCGACGCCCGATGGCTGGGCTCATTTCTTAGCCCCTCGCACGGAAAGCTCCTGACAATGAATGATGTTTCCTCGCTGTTCCCTGCTTAACGAAGCACACGTTGCGGATATCAGCGACTAGGGAGCGGCGAGGCCACCTCGTTGTCGGCGTTGAGCCCGGTTCGATCGCGGCGGCGATCCTTGGCTGGCTACTGATCGATCGCCGCCTCGTAGAAGGCATCCGCAAGGGCCATGATGACAGCATTTATGGCGGGTCCGTCGCTGAAGAAATAGTCGGCCATGGTGTTGTGGGCTTCCTGGTTGTCGACGACTGCTTCGGTGACCGCGGCTTGGAAGTCCTGCGATTCCATGAACTGCTTTTTCGAGTTCACTTTGGTCTGGTTGACCAGGTCCGGATAGTCGAGCAGCCGCTGCACCAGTCCATGCACGAACTCCCGTATCTGTGACTGGGTGAAGACTTCGGCACCGAACAGGTCGTTCATCTTGTCGATGACGACCTGGAGCGCAACGTACTTCGGCTCTTTCCGGGTTCCAGTGCCGGCAGCACTGATGCCCTTGAGCTGACCGTCGCCGGTGAGGGAGATATCGATTACGTCCGCCTTGGTGTGCTTGACCCCAACCAGAACCACGTCGGAAAGATCGACCTCCGCGGCCCAGGAGGACTCTGCGATGACCTTGTCGAGCAGCCGCAGGAAAATCGACAGCATCTCCATGTACGGGTCGCCGTAGTCGACGATCTGGCTCATAAAGTCGTAGAGCCGGACGTAGGTGGCGACGTCCTTGCGGAACAGGTCGAGGGTGTTGAGGGTGACTTTGTCGTCGGCCTCAAGCGCCGCCGCGTAACGGCGAGCAAATTCGTGCTTGGGACTGCTCATCGCAGACGACAGAGCGTTGTTGCCCTTGCGGGTAACCCACAGTTCGGCGACCTCGCGTACTTGCTCCGGGGCGTAGATTCCGGCCTGATCGAGCTTCGTGGCGAGGTGGACAACGACGTACGGGTCGGTCTCAGTCTCCAGAGTCGCATTGGTGAAGTACGGCTCGAACGAAGCCCGGATGTCCTCGGGCTTGTTCACGAAGTCGATGACGAACGTCTTGCGCTTCTGCTCCCCACTCGCGGTGCGATGGGTGCGGTTGAGCCGAGAGAGCGTTTGCACGGCGGTGACCCCGGAGAGCTTCTTGTCGACGTACATCGCCGACAGCAGGGGCTGGTCGAAACCGGTCTGGAACTTGTTGGCAACCAGCATGATCTTGTACGTCTCGCCCTTGAATGCTGCGGCCAGATCCGAGCCGGCCCCGGGATTCAGGTTGGCTTCGGTGAACTCGTCGTCCTTGCTTGGCTGCGGTCCCCAGTCCGAAGCCCACTGTTCGTCCTCGTCCATCGTCACCGAGCCGGAGAAGGCGACCAGGGTGCGGTAGTTGTACGAGGCGTCCACAGCGGCCCGTTTGGCGATGTAGGCGTCGATCGCCTTCTTGTACTTCACCGCGGCCTTGCGCGAGTCGGTCACGACCATCGCCTTCGCCTTGCCTTCGAGCAGGTGGGCGACATTGGTATGGAAGTGCTCGACGATAATCTGCACCTTCTGGCTGATGTTGGTGGGGTGCAGCTTCACCCACCGCATCAGTCCCTTACGTGCTGCGGATTCTTCCACGTCGCCACCGTCGCCGCTCTCGGCCTTGCCGGCGATCTTCAGCGCGGTGTCATAGGTCTGATAACCCTTGAGCACATCGAGGATGTAGCCCTCCTCGATCGCTTGGCGCATCGAGTAGAGGTGGAACTCGACTCGCTTCCCGTCAGGACCTTTACGGCCGAACAGCTCAAGGGTCTTGTTCTTCGGTGTGGCCGTGAACGCAAAGAAGGAAACGTTCTCTGACTCGGCCCGCTCGGTCATCTCCGAGGCGAGAATCGTCTCGACATCGATCTCACCGCCCTCTTCAATCTCCTTGACCTCCTCCGCAGTCAGGACGGCTTTGAGCTTGGAGGACATCTGGCCGGACTGGGAAGAGTGCGCTTCGTCTGCGATGACAGCGAATCGTCGTCCCTTGAGCGACGATTCCTCCCGGATCTCGTGGAGGGCGTGGGGGAAGGTCTGCACCGTCACCGCGATGATCAGCTCCCCGTTCTTGAGCGCGGTCGCCAGCAGCCCGGATTTCGATTTCGCCCCGGCCTTACGGACGTCCTCCGGGCTGATCGTGGCCACGATCTTCCCTGACCCGTCGATCTGCCGGATCGCCTCCTGGAGCTGCCCGTCGAGCACGGTGCGGTCGACGACCACGATCACCGAGTCGAACACTTTCTCGTCGTCGATATGCAGACGAGCGAGGCGGTGAGCTGTCCAGGCGATGGTGTTGGTTTTCCCCGATCCGGCGGAGTGTTCGATCAGGTAACGCTGTCCCACGCCTTCTTCGCGCACCGCAGCGACGATGTTTGTCACGGCCTCCCATTGGTGGAAGCGGGGGAAGAGCATGCTCGTTCGCCGTACCGACGTCCCGGTCGCGACGTCCCACTCCTGCTTGGTTTCGACGATCATCAGCCGGCCGATGATGGTGAGCCAGGCGTGTTTTTCCCAGACCCGTTCCCACAGGTACGCGGTCGCCGATCGTCCGCCCTCTGCGGGAGGGTTTCCCGCGCCACCCTTGTATCCCATGTTGAACGGCAAGAAGTGTGTCTTTTCGCCTTCGAGGCGAGTGGTCATCGCGGCCAGGTCGTTGGATACAGCAAAGTGCACCAGCGCTCGGTGTCCGAACGACAGCAGCGGCTCGGGCCGGCCGTTGGTCAGCGGATGACGGTCCTTGCGGTACTGGTTGATCGCCTCGTCAAGGGACTGGGTGAAGTCGGTCTTGAGCTCAACGGTGGCGACCGGGATGCCATTGACGAAGAAGACCAGGTCGATACAGCGCTGATCGGCGGTGGAAAAATGTACCTGCCGCATCACCCGTACCCGCATGGCCGCGTATTGAGCGTTGGTGGTCGCGTTCAGGCTGGTCTCGGGGCGGAACTGTGCCATCTTCAACCGGCCACCGCCGATGTACTGCACCCCGTTGCGGAGGATGTTCAACGTCCCACCACCATGTTCGAGTGGCTTGTCCAGCGCCGCGGTCAGCACGTCGAGGAACTTCGCCTTCGAACCCGCAGCCTTCAACGCCTTCTCATAGGCCGCCTGCTGGGTCTCCTGCAGCCAGGCGAATAGATCCTCTGGGAAGAGCGCCCGTTCCCGGTCGTAGCCGGTGTCGTTTGCTGAATAGAGCCATCCATGGTCAGCCAGGTACGCGCAGATCTCGGACTCGAAGACGACCTCGTTGTGATCGGCCATCACGCCGTCGCTCGCACGTCAATCTGTCCCGTCACGGCGGCGGTAATCAGCGCCGCCCGGCGCTCACTAGCGAGCTCGATCAATCGCTCCGTCTCGGCCACAAGCTGATCAATCCTTGCTGTCTCTCTCTTCAAGTACGCCATTAGCCGGCGCTGTTCCTCCACAGAAGGTAGGTGCATCGGGAGATTCACGATGTCGGACTGGCTGATGTTGACCATGGATTGGCTCGCACCGGTGGCCATCAATTCGATCAGATCGCGCCATCTACGACTTCCAAGCACTGCCGCTACGAACTGCGAATCGGCTCGGCGCTTATCGATTGTGAAGGCGTAGAGCTTGTCACACAGCATGAGGCGCGGGAACTCTCCATCAACCACCGCTGCACTGCCAACAAGTTCTCGGGTATTGGCGCGCGACACAAGGAGATCACCTTGAGCCACAACGATCTCCGGGCGTGGTATTTCGTCCTCCGGCAGCTCCTTGTTCTCCATCGGACGAAAGCGACCACCGTTCGCCGCTCCAGCCTTGAGGACGGCCCAAGTCTCAACACCATCGGCCGGCCAAGAGCAACATTGCGGACTCCACCCCTGTCTGATTGACCTGATCAGGTGCTTTAGTCGCATCCCCGAGGTATCGACAGTCGCAACAGCCTCCTCAACTACCGCCCGTCGACGTTCGTGGAGCATCTCGATCAGACGCTGCTGCTCTTTGATGAGCGTGTCGATCCGGGCGATCTCACCGTCTAAGTAGTCGGTGATCGCGCGCTGTTCGTTCAGCGAAGGAATGGCGAATGGCATGTCTGCGATCATCGACCTGCGGACTGAGTCCACCGTCGACTTGGCGCTCCCATCCAAGGCCATCAGATGAAACAGGTTGCTGAAGGCGTAGTAGAAGAACTCCGGGGTCACTCGTCGAAAGTTGTCGAGTACATACACGCGCTGGTGCGCCATGAATCGACCAGCGACGAGGTGGAACACCTTGGCGACTCCTGCCCCATCGCCCGCAGTGAGCACCGCAATGGTGTCGAACTCCCACTTGTCTGACAGAAGCGGAGCGTCAGACCGGACGTAGAAAGGAAACGCACCTTCAGGATCCGCATCAACAGTGTCGCCACTCCCTGTTCGGATGCGGACAAGGTGACGCGCTCTGACAACTTCCCAATGCTCCGGAACGCGGGCGAACGTTTGGCGCCTCTCATCCCTGTAGGACGGATACGGCCCAAGGACGCTCACTGCTCGACCTCCCTGAGAAGGTCGAGGATCTTGGCGACTTGCTTCTCCAGGTCGGCATCGATCTGAGCAAGGGGGCGGGGTGGAACGTACTTGTAAAAGTGGCGGGTGAAGGGGATCTCGTAGCCGGTTTTGACCTTGCCCCACTCGATCCAGGCATCGGGGACGTGCGGCTTCACCTCGGCGTCGAAGTATGCCTGGATCACCTCGGTTTTGGCTGTGGCGCCAGCGGTCGAGCCACCGTAGGTGAACGGGACATTCTCGGTGTCGCGCTTCTTCGCATCCGGTTTGGGCTTGCCCTTCCGATCGACGATCGGCTTCTCGTCCTCGTCGACGAGGGGACGCTCGACGGTGACGGTCCAGTAACCGAACTCGTCGGTGCGCAGCACCTTGGAGTAGTGCGGGTCGGCGTCGGTGAAGTCGGCGTACAACTTCACAATCTGGTCGCGGTCGGCGTTGCTGATCTCGCGATTCTTTGACCCGAGGCTCTTGCGCATCTTGGTCCAGAACGAAGTGCCGTCGATGAGCTGGACCAGGTCCTTGCGGTCGGGGTGTTTGGTGTTGTCGAGGATCCAGATATACGTGGCGATCCCGGTGTTGAAGAACATGTTGGTCGGCAGGGCGACGATTGCTTCGACCAGGTCGTTCTCCAGCAGCCATTTGCGGATGTTTGAGGGGCCGGACTCCGCCGCGCCGGTGAAGAGCGGCGAGCCGTTCATGACGATGCCGACACGGCCGCCGCCGTCCTCGGGTGCTCGCATCTTGTGAGCCAGGTGGAGCAGGAAGAGCATCTGCCCGTCCGAGGTCGCCGGCAGACCGGGGGCGAACCGGCCGTAAGGACCCGCTTCGTCGCGCTCTTTCGTGACCGTCTTGGCGTATTGCTTCCAGTCCACACCGTACGGCGGGTTGGACATGCAGAAGTCGAAGTGACGATCCGTGAACGCGTCGTCGGTAAGCGTATTGCCGAAGGCGATGTTGGTCGCGTCGTGCCCCTTGGCCAACAGGTCGGACTTGCAGATCGCGTACGACTGCGGGTTGTACTCCTGGCCGTACAGGCTCAGCTTCGCGTCGGGGTTCTGTGCGAGTAGATGCTCCTCGGCCAAGGCGAGCATGCCGCCGGTGCCCGCGGTGGGGTCGTACAGCGTACGGACGATCCCGGCCTCGGTCAGATCGACGTCTTTCTCGGCGAACAGCAGATCCACCAGCAGCCGGATCGCGTCCCGCGGGGTGTAGTGGTCACCGGAGGTCTCGTTCGCGGCCTCGTTGAACCTGCGGATGATGTACTCGAACGCATCGCCCATGTCGGCGTTAGAAACTACGTCCGGATGCAGATCGATGGCCTTGAACGAAGTGATGATCTCGCGCAGCAGCTCTGCCTTCTCCAGAGCGAGGATCTCCTTCTTGAAGTCGAAGTACTCGAACACGTCGACATCGGGTGAGAACCTGTCGATGTAGTCGGCCAGGTTGTCCGCCAACCCGTCGGCGTCCTGGAGGAGATTGGCGAAGGAGTAGTTCGAGGTGTTGTAGAACGGCCGTCCGGTAGCCTTCTTGACCTCGACCTTGAGACGGTTCGGGTTGTCGTACTTCGCCGCCAGCTCGCGCACTGTGTCCCGGTCGGGTTCGAGGATGCAGTCGAGCCGGCGCAGGATTGTGAGCGGGAGGATCACGTTGCCGTACTGGTTGGGGCGGTAAGGACCCCGAAGTTGGTCGGCGATCGACCAGATGAAGCTACCGAGGGTGCTCACAAGGCTCCTTTACAAGGCTTACTCAACTATTGACCCGGACGTCCCGTACGAACACGTACGCGCCATCCGACCGGGTGACACACCGGTTGCCGCCGCTGCATCGCAAGAACATCATTGCGCATCGCAACGACGCCCTCGCTTACCGCCAAGTCAACAGGACGAATGGGCGCAGACGGAGGAGGGGTTAGTACCCGACGGTTGCCTCCTGGCGGCTTTCGAGTCCCAGGTCGGGTTCGAACACTGTCTCGTTGGTGTGGTCGGGTTGGCGTTCGATGTTGAGCATCTCGGTCACCGAGCGAGGATGGCCGCTCATCGCAGCACCGAGGGCGGACAACAGTTCTTGACTGAGCTGATTCACATCGACGGGCGAGAGCGCCGGGGCCACCTCATCGTCTCCGTTGACGGGACCGATCGCTGAGGTGATTCCTCGACTGGCCGACTCGAGAACGGACCCGATCTTGCTCACGTCGGACCACGTCTTCTGGGCAGGCTGGGTTACCTGTTCCAGCTGGTCGGAGACGTCCGCGTCCGACTCTGCCTCGACCGCTGTCTCTGCCCGAACTTCCCGCCCGATCTCGTCGGCGGTATCGCCGACGTCAGGGGACTTGGCGAGGTCGATCCCGGTATCCGCCCCAACTTCCTCGGTCTGGGCTCCAGGGGACTGCTCTTTGATGCTGGACGCCACGTCATTGGAGGGAGTGGGTGTCTCGTCGGCGGTGAGGTGTTTGCGAGACAGGTCGGCGAGCTTGTCGAACGGGGGCAGGCTCTTGACCGCGACGTAGCTCAGTGCCAAGGCACCGGCGGCGTCGAAGGCACGCTTGTCGGTCTCGTGGTCGGAGGCGAGGCGTTCGGTGATGCGCCGGTCGATCTCCTCGGGAGGCAGCTGCGCCTCGACGTAGCGGGTTTGTTCCTGTCGGTACTGCTGGGCACGCACCGCGTCGAGGCGGGCAGCGTTGTTTTGGGCGAGCTTCTCCCACTTGCGGGCAGCGGTGGAGTTCTCGCCGCCGAAGTGTCGAGCTGTCGCGGCGGCGGCGAGGATCTGCACGGTGGTCTGGGTGGCCGGGGAGCCGTGGAAGGCGCCGAGGATGGTCTGCATCGGCTGGGGCCGTGGTGCGTGCCGGCCCTGGCTGCGTTCGGTGTCGACTTTGCGGATGAACGCCGCTACGTCGACCACATCCTGTCGTGCCTGTGCCGGTGCGGGCCGTGGTGCTTGTGCCGTTGTGGGTTGGCGCGGTGTTCCATGGCGGCCAGCACGGGCGTCGATGTACGCGGCCGGATCCTCCGTGGCCATCTGGGGGCGGGTCCGGCGGAATCGGCGGGTGCGGTCGGTGTCAGCCATCGGCAGGTGTCCTCGCTTGTCGTCATCTCGCGGTACTCGTAGGTCGGTCTCACATCTGCGCCTCGGGGCCGGAATCTCGCTGTATCGGGTCCAGCTCGGGGTGCGGGTTCGCCGACGGCTGCGATACCTGCTCGGGTTCGCTGCGCCGACGGGCGTCAGACGGGGTTCCTTCGCGGTCGCGTCGGGTGATCTCGGCGTCGATCTGGCCGAGGATGTTCTCTTCGGTGCGCAGGCCGTCGCCCAGTCGGGTGATGCGGTCGCGGACCCGGCCGATCGCCTGGTCGTCGAGGACGCGGGCGCGGTCGTAGCGCGAGGCCGCGGCCCGGTTGAACTGTGCGGAGCGTTCGATGATCGGCCAGTCCCGCTCCAGGGGTGCGGCGTGTTCGGCCGCCGCCACCGCCGAGGTTGCTGCCGTGATCTGCTCTGCGGTGGCGGCCGGATCGGTGCGCAGCCGGTCGAGAGCAGCGCGGGAGGCTCGGACCGCCTGGATCTGCTGGTCTTGTCGCTCGACCTGGGCGATACGTTCGTCGACGGCGGTGATCGCGGAGTCGGTGCCGCTGACGCGGTCAAGCTCCTCCTGCGCCAAAGCCAGCAGCATCCGGTCCTCGGAGAGCCGTTGCAGGCTCGCCTGGCGGGCAGCGCGTAGTTCAGTGTCGCTGTAGCGGGCATACGGTGCGGCCGGCGTCACCGAACCCCGGCGCTGGGACGGTGGAGTGGTCAGCCGGGCAATCGCTGCTCCGGCCTTCTCGCGACGGGTCCCCTGTAGGTAGGCCAGTGGGTCGTGTTGGTCGTCGGGTGCATCGGCGACGACGCGGGAGATGGCGATGTCGCGCACGGTGGTGTTCCACAGCTTGATTCGCCGTGGATCGTCGCTGGGGGTGCCGACGGCGGCGAGCCACGGGAGGTTCTGTTCGATCGCGGTCGTGAGGTAGGAGTCGATGAAGGCGTGCATCTGCTGCTGGTGGGCGCGGGCATAGGTGGTGAGGATCGGGTCCATCTGGGCCGCCGCGTCCGTCAGGGCCGGCACCTTGTAGTGCGCCAGATCGTCGCGGCGGGTGCGCGGCAATGCCGGTCCGTCGGTGGGGGAGATGCGGTCCTTGAGCGCTGCGGCCAGGACACGACCGGGAGCGTTCGCGCCGTCGTCGAGGCGGCCGGCGCGGCCGTGCTCACGCATCACCTCGACGGCGTCGCACAGCAGGCTTTCGGTGTCCCAGCCGAAGGTTTCGGCCTGGGCGACGGACTTGACGATGGCTTCCCAGCCCCCGAGGTCGTGCACCCAGCCGAACTGCCGTTCGGTGAGGATTCGGCCGAGGAGCTGCTCGGTGTAGTCCTCGTACAGCGTGGACACGGCTAGTTCGTAGACCTCGGTGACCTGTGACCACGAGGCGGCCTTGCGCTGGGCCTGTTCGATCATTTGGTGGGCGGTGCGCTGTGAACCATCGCGTTCGAGGATCTTCGCCAGCAATCCGATCGCACCGGGGTGCTCGTCCTGGGCATGTTCGAAGTCCCAGTCGGGGAGCTCGTCGTGGGCGGCGTAGACGATGTTGGCG
The DNA here is from genome assembly GCF_900105195.1 of Rhodococcus pyridinivorans. Taxonomy (NCBI): domain Bacteria; kingdom Bacillati; phylum Actinomycetota; class Actinomycetes; order Mycobacteriales; family Nocardiaceae; genus Rhodococcus; species Rhodococcus pyridinivorans. The sequence goes on from NZ_FNRX01000001.1 coordinate 107,435, forward strand.
AGTTTGCCGCGAGTCAGTGCGACGTACAGCGATTGCCGATCCATGTTCGCTGCGGCGAGCACGTGGCAGTGGCCGACGGTCATGCCCTGGGAGCGGTGCACGGTCGTCGCGTACCCGAGTTGCACGTTCTCGGTGATGTAGTCGGCGGCGACGGTGACTTCACCTGAGCTGATGTTGTTGCGCAGGCGCAGCGATCCGTCGGTGCCGATCTCGGCCACGGTCCACAGATCGCCGTTCTTCACTCGACCAGATTTGTTGCCCTCGGAGTCCTTCACGACGTACTTGGAGTTGTTCTTGCGGGTGACCACCACGTCTCCGACGGCGGCTTCGAGACCGTCGGCGAGGACGACACCGGGGCCGGTGACGGTGCCGCCTGCGCGGTAGTAGGCGGCGGCCTTCTCGTTGAGTTCGCGCACCAGATCGTTGGTCGGGGCGACCATCAACGTGACATGGCCGGCCTCGACGTCGGCGACATAGGCGTCGAACACCATGTCCGCCAGCTCGTGGGCCATGCCTTCGCGGATGCGGTCATTGCGTTTGTACCAGTCGAGGGCGTCGACGTTGCCGCTGCGCAGCAGCAGGCTCGCGTCGGCTTCGCCGTCGGTGGCGAACCGGTGCACCTTCTCAAGGAACGGGGCGCCGGTCAGATCGGCGAGATCGCGCAACACGCCCCCGGCTTCGACGGAGGCGAGCTGCTGCGGATCACCCAGCAGGCGCACCACCGCACCGGCGTCGACCGCGATGCGTGTCAGGTCTGCCAGATCCCGGGCCGAGGCCATGCCCGCCTCGTCCACGAGCAGCAAGCTGCCCTTCTCGATGCCGGTCGCGATACCGGCACGGTGGCGGGTGAGCACGTCGGCGATGGTGCGGCCCTGCACCGAAATCTCTTCTCCGAGCACTTCGGCGGAACGGGCGGACGGGCCCAGGGCGACGACTGGTCCGTGCGTGGCCTCCCATGCGCGGGCGATCACCGTCGCGGCGGTGGTCTTGCCGGCGCCGGCCGCTCCGACTGCGACCGCGACGCGTTTCTTCGCGGTGAGGAAGTGTTCGATCATGGCGATCTGGTCGCCGCCGAGGCTGTGGCCGGCTTTCTTCTCGGCGCGGCGGATCTGGCGTCGGATCACGAAGTCGGAGACGGTGCGCTCATCACCGGTCTCGGCTTGTCGGCGCACGAAGTCCTCGGCGTCGAGGACTGATTGTGCGGTGTACCGCATCTCGGCGCGGTCCACGAGATGACTACGTACCAGGCCGCGTTCGATGCGTTCGGTGATGCGCTCCGGTCCGCGATGCTCCTCCGTGAAGGTCGGCAGGCAGTAGTCCCGCAGGGCGAGTTCGAGGGCGTTGTCGTACATCGCCCGTAGCTCGTCGTCGTGGGCGAAACTGAACTCGCGTAGCTGCCGATCGAGTTCCGCGGACAGGGAGAACACCGTCCAGGTGCCCACCTTGCGCGAGAGCGTATCGACCGTCTTCTCCACCACGGCGGGGACCTGATCCGGGGACAGATCGGGGCGGCGATCGCGCTCGTCCTGCACAGCATCGACCAGTTCGCCGGGATCGCCGCCAGCGAGGATCGCCTCGGCCCGCTCGCGCCATTCGGCCCGCAACTCGGACAGCGAACGCGGTGGATTCTTGGCGTTGCGGGTGTCGAGGGTGGCCTGTTGCGCGTGGGCGTACTGCACCTTCTTCGGCGGGTTCTTGCCGTACTTGGCCTTGTACTCACGCGCTAGTTCTTCTTGGCGGGCCTCGATCGCGGAGCGGCGCGAGAACTCTTCGATGAGCGTCAGCGGGATGCCATCGACCTCGTGGACCGGCAGCTTGCCGACCGGTGTATCGGGCCTCGGGACGAAGGTGACACCGAGCTGCCGGGCGACCAGATCGGCGACCCGGGTGTTGTACTTCTCTGACCCGGCGACGTTCGCCTTGTAGAGGATTGTGCCGTCGATGGTGGTCCACTTGCTCTCGGCGAAGACCCGGTTGAGCACGGCGCAGTGGGTGTGCAGGTTCGGGTCCGCGGCGCGGTTGTCGTAGTGATCGAACCGGGCCACCAGCAAACCCTCGGTCTTGATCTTGCGGGCACCGCCGGCGCCGCGGCGGGTGTAGATCACCTCGTTTTCGATCCACTCCAGCGTCTCGGACACCGCCTGCGCGTGTGCCTGCTCGACCGCTGCCTTGATCCGTTGGTCTCCGAGGCCCCACAACAGGGAGATGGACTTGGCAGGAGTGAATACCAGGTCATAGCCGGCTACCGAGGTGCGAGTCTTGCCGTACTGCTCGGTGATGAACTGCCAGATGTCGTCGTCGCTGAGCAGGGCGGCGCGCTCACCGTTGACGCGATGAAGGTGCTTACGGGCGGTGGAGAACTGGATGTCCCTCTTGGTCTGAGTGTCGGGGTAGTCGCCGTGTTGCGCCTTGTAGGCACTGCACAATTCCTCAACGTCGTTGACGTATTCCTGACTCTTCTGGAACCACGAGAATGCACGACCCAGAGCAGTCCGCCGCGACCACTCCAACCGCTCCCCGAGCGGGGCGTCCGCGTTCGGCCGCGTGTCGAATGCATCAGGCGTGCGGGCGGCACCGAACACCGACCGCATCGCCGATTCGGTGACTTCGGTGCCGATCTCGACGCCGACCTTCTCAGCCAACTTGCCGCACCAGATGCCGGGTGGGGTTCCCTTCGCGAGGTAGTACTCGACCGCATCAGGCTTGCGGGACTCGGTGGCGTCGCCCTTGGCAACATGCTTGGTCAGATAGACATAGCCGTCCCCAGCATTGAGCTTGTGGACGGTCATCACGGCGCCGATTATGCCATGTCGCACCTTTAGTGCATGAGGTGTGTAAAGACTTTTCTGGCGAACGGAGTTCGGTGCAGGGTCGGACAGGACCTCGATGGTCCTGTCCGAGCAGCGGAGCTGCGTGTGTTAGGCGCGTGAGCGCCACGGTTTGTCGGTGTGGTGATCGGATCCGGACGTCGATGGAGCGTCCTCGATTCCGGTCGTCGGCCTCCCCGCGGTCGGCGCGAGCCGCTACACTTCCGGCCTATGGCCTCGACTTCCCAATCGGCGTCTCGCCGCTCACTTCGTCCGCACACGACACCGAACGTTCGGGAAAACGCCCGCCGTCAACGGGAGCGACTGCTCGCTCGTCAGGCAGAGCTCGAAACGTTGGCCGGCCCCATCCACGAAGCGACGGACAAGCTGTCCAAGCTCGAAGCAACGGTCGCCTCGCGGGCACAGGCTCCACTGAAAAAGATCGAGCGACTCGAGCAGACCCGCGATCGTCGCATCAAGAAGATCCAAGAGCAGTACGCGGCCAAGATCGCCGAAATCCAGCGGGCGATGGAAGCCGGCACGGAGACGTTGACTCCGCAGGAGCGCGAGCAGGAATCATCGCTGCTGCGCGAGTACGCGGAAGCAATCGTGACGTTCAGCCGCAGCGCCTCGGCCTCAGAGCTGGCACCGCTGCTCGGCGTGAGCACCCGCGAAGCGAAGACGCTCATCATGCAAGCCAAGGCAGATCTCGGTGTCGCCGGTGCCGCCGAGTCGGCTGCACCGTCGTCCGACGACAAGCAGGACGACCAGCAGACGGTGCCTGCGGCGTCGTGATGCTGCGGTCATGAGTGACGATGTGGAGCCCGCGCTCGACATCGGGTTCCCGGATCTCGACGTCGAGATCGTCACTGAGGAGTCGGAGGAGCGGCCGCGGGTCCGGGTCGTGGACAACTCGCTGCGACCGTCGAAGACGAACATCGCGGCGTTCTGGTCGAAGGTCGTCAAGTCCCCGACGTGTTGGTACTGGGTCGGCGCGATCAGTGCGCCCGATGGGTACGGGCGGTTCAACTTCCAGCGCGAGAACCGGCAACGCACGATGCTTGCGCATCGTTTCTCGGTGGAGCTGGTGCACGGGCCTCTGACACCGGATGTGGTGTGCGAGCACAAGTGCAACGAGCCACTGTGCGTGCGCGTCGGGACGGGACACCTCGTGGAGTCCACACACAGCGAGAACGTGCGCTACGCGATCGCTCTCGGCCGGCTATCCGGTCACTCACTCCTCGACGGACAGGGACGCTCACGCTATGAGCGGTACGCCGCCGTTGACGTCTCCGCTCGTCGTGTCAGCGCAGTCGGTTACGGTTCGCCCGACCCGCGAAAGGATCGATAGATGACCACACCGCCGCTGCTGACCTTGCACACCGAGCACTTCGATCGCCTGACCCCGCATCCCGGTATTTCGACTGGACACTGGCTGGTGCAGGACGCTATTGAAGCTGAGGTCATCACCTGGGACCACGCCGTCTGGGGCGAGCTGATCTTCACCGTGGGGATAGAGGACTACGAGTTCGTTGTCGGTTACAGCGTCACCGGCGAGGTGTATCTCTCGTGGGCCGCGAAAGTGGACATCCCCCATCCGGGGAATCCGTCACTGGATCCCCTCGAGGACAACGACCGCTACCCGCCGTTGCCCGATCCGTTGCAGCAGCCGGCCGAGTTCCTGCGTCTGGTCGTCGATGAACTCAACGCGCTGCATGAGGCCAGCACTCGCATGGTCGCGGTGTGGCCGGGCAACACCGGCGTCCCGGTGCTGCCCCACCACCACACACCGAGGCCCGGATTCCTGGGTCGGGTGCGGGGTAGCCGAGAGATAACCATGGTGGAACGGTCACACATCGAAAAGCAGTTGTACGACGCGATCAAGCACGGCATCCGCCCGAACGAGAGCGAGCTCGAAGCGATCGTGGGCGGCGAGAGTGTTCCCCGGTCGCCGTCGCCGGCGGTCGATTTCGTGTTCCCCGACGATGCGGAGCGCGACGAGTTCTGACGGCGTGCGCGTGGTTATGCTGTGCTCGGTAGGACGTGCGCAAGCGTCGGTCAGGCTCGATGCCTGATCGACGCTCCTGCGCAACGGACGAGGCCCCCGGAACTACCGATTCCGGGGGCCTCGCCCGTGTTGTGGTGTCAGATCCAGTCGCCACTGGGCGCGGGAAGCTCGACACGGAACTTCTCACGGGCGATACCGACCCCGGTGCCTGCGAGCTTGCGAATCAACGTCGGGTGCAGCCCCGCGGTGAGTGCTTCCTCGAGCAGTCCGAGCATCCGGGTGTCGCACAGCGGATGCTGGCTCACTTCCTCTCGCGCGGCGGTGAACGCGCTTCCGGCGGCCGGTCCCTGGAAGTTCACGTAGGCGAAGAACCCGGCGACGGTCAACGCGGCCACACGCTCACGGGTGCGCAGCTTGCTGGCAATCGCTTCCATCGTTTCGGAGGCAACGTTCGGGTCGATCACCGCCAGTCCCAAGATGGCGTCACGGGCGTGGATGTCGGTGGTGAGCAGCAACCCGACTCGTGCGGCGAGCGCGGCATCGGGGTCGGTGCGGGTGCTCACCAGCTCGGCCAGCTCGCGGATGATGCTGCTCGCGAACTCCTCTCCCATCGTCTTTTTCGCGGCGCGGGCGCGTTGACGATCGGTGACGGTCACCGAGTCCTTGCGGCGGTAGCGGGCGGTGAGCTCGGAGCGGTCGCGGGCGATGGTGCGGCCGTTGAGGACGGTCGCGGCGCCCACCTCGGTGGTGGCGGGGTCGGGGACCGTGCCGGTCTCGAACAGCCCGCGCATGTCGGTCCAGGTCTCGCCGCCGCGGATGCTCGGGGTGTAGAAGCTGCCCCACACATCGGCTCCGGCACCGAGCAGCATCGCGATCACGCGCTCGGATTCGTCGAGCACCTGATGGAAGGTGCGGTTGTCGGCGATCACGATGACGTACACACCCTCGGTGTCATTGGAGCGGCTGATCGCGGCGGTGACGAGCAGATGGTCCATCTCGCCGAAGTCCATCCGGGCGATGTGGGACAACCGGTTGCCCGCGAGGAAGACCAGCACGACCGACTGCGACGGCACGAAGCCCAGCATGGCCGGGATGGCAGCGATCATCTCGCCGGTGTTGTCAATCTTGATGGGCTCGGTCATGAGCCGCCTCCTCAGTGTCGGGGCGGACCTGCTCGGCCCGCCTGTTCTTGGTGCCCTTCTGGCAAGGAGATGACGACCTGCACAGGGCCGCGGGAGTGCAACCCCCGGACGGAAAAATCTTTCGAGGAGCGAAGCGGGGGAAAGAATTTTCCGGGCCACCAGGCCGCGCAGCGCCGGGGGTTGTGCGAAGCGGACCGCAGGTCAAAATCGGATGGTCAGAAGGGCACCTTTTCGGTGTTGTTGTGCAGGGCGGCGCGTCAGCGACGCTCGTTCCGGTGGACACCGAAGGTGGCCCGTGTCCGGCATCGAGGTGCCGGACACGGGCCACGGGATGGGGAGTGATGGGGGTGTACAGAGATGCTGATCGGTCGTGCGGGATTCGGTACCTGTCTGGTCTTGGCGGTGCTCGACGCACTGTTGGCGGCGTGGTTTCTTGCGGCCGGCTCACCCGGCCCAGGTCTCGGTTCGCGGCGATCGCATCACTGTTCGTCCTGGCCGCGGCTCTGCGGCGTCCACGAGCGGCACGCACGTCCTCGTTCGCGGACTCGGATCGGCCGGCCTCTGAATCCGGTGCTGCCGCGCCACCGCTGCGCGCTGGCTTGCCCTCGAATGGCGGCCGGGGCCGGGGATGGGATCGGAGCCCGCTCGGTGGCCCATGGAGGCAGCGCGGCGGAGGTGGGCCAACAACACCGAAGTCCACCCGTCGTGATCATGGTCGGTGGTGTCCGGCGGGTGCGCTACAGTCCTGTCCAGCGAGTCCGGGGGCCGCTACTGCCCAACACTCGGTCCGAGGATCCCTCGCGGGGCCTCGGCCCGAACTCGGTAACCTGGGGGATCACCGGGTTCGAGCAGTCGCGGCCCCTTCGACGCCGTGACTCTAGCTGCGGACGGCGTAGGTGTGAGCGTCGGCGACGGTGTAGCCCTTGTCGGTGTAGATCCGGTCGTCGCGGGCTCCGAAGCGTTTGAGGGCCGTGCGTTGGGCTCGCAGATCTTGGCCCGCGGTGCTGCATCGGGCATATCCGATCAGGATTCCAACCCTGAGGCGACCACCGCACTGTTTGGGTCAGCGATACGAGATCCAAATGCAGGACGGTTAAACAGGACGGTCCAGCGACTCGATTCGGCAGGATGTGATCGAGTGCCAGGCCGTTTCGAGTGTGTTGTTTGGGGATCGTCAAACAGCACACCCCAAAGGCGAACCCGAACACAGCGGGCCGGGCAGATTTCCACCACGGCGGACTTGCGGAACGAACACCGCCCACTTTTGCGTTTGTTTCGTTTGCTGCGTATATTTCACTTAGAGGAGGTGGGTATGTCCGCGATCGAACATCCCAGTGCCGTGGAGCAGGAACAGGCACGACAGGCGTTGAACGCTCTCCGGGACGTGACACCGAGTACCGACACGTTCGACGTCACCGTCGCCGGGACGTCGGAGTCCGTGCACCTGCCGAGTTCCGCCCTGGAGTTGATCAAAGACGTACTGGCGAACATGGCAGCCGGCCAGGGCGTGACCGTGGTCCCTGCGCATGCCGAGCTCACCACCCAGCAGGCCGCCGAGCTGCTCAACGTCTCGCGCCCACACGTGATCAAACTCCTCGACCAAGGCCTCATCCAGTATCGGCTGGTGGGCCGGCATCGCCGGATCCTGGCATCCTCATTGCTCGAGTACCGACGCATCCAGCAGGGCGATGCGCGGCGGGCCGCCGACGACCTCGCCGCCCTGTCCGAAGACCTCGGACTATACTGACGTGACCTTCACCGTCCTCTACGACGCGAACGTGCTGTACCCGAACGTGCTTCGCGACGTCCTGATTCGCTTGGCGCAGACCGGGCTGGTGCACGCCCGGTGGACCGACCGGATTCTCGACGAGACATTCCGCAATCTCGCCGCCGACCGACCGGACATCCCCGCCGACACCCTGGCCAAGCTGCGGGAGCTGATGAACCGAGCGGTCCCGGACTGCCTGGTCACCGGATACGAGGCACTCATCCCGGCGCTGACGCTGCCTGACGAGGATGACCGGCACGTGCTCGCCGCGGCGATCCGCTGCTCAGCGCAGGTGATCGTCACCGCGAACCTACGCGACTTTCCCGATAGCGCACTTGCCCAGTTCGGCATCGAGGCCCTGCACCCGGACGAGTTCGTCATGGACCTGTTCACGCTCGACGGTGCGCGGGTGCACCAGGCGATCAGCGCTACTGCCGCAGCGTGGCGCAACCCGCCCGGCACGCCGGCCGACGTCTGCGACCGCCTCGCCGCAGCGGGCCTACCGATTTCCGCGGCCGCGTTGCGCCGTTGAGAATCTACGCCCACGACCGGGTGGTTCCGAAAGTTATTCTCGTACCGATGTTTTAATACATCGTTCCGGAATCAACTTGTGAGATGCTGCGAGCTGGGTCGACGCGATCCCGCCCACACTCCCGGTAACCGTCTCACTGCCAAGGAAATGAGACGGCTGGCTGGTCAGCGGGCCGTAGTCCTAGACCAGTGTCAATTCTGGACGTGTGTCGCCCTGTCCGAGCAGAAGTCGCAGCCTGGGCAGGGTGATCCGTAGTTCGGTAGCGAGTTTCTTGTGGGACAGGCCGCTCTTCTCGGCCATCTCGAAGGCAGACCGGAGCAATGCCGGAACCTCGCCGGGATATCCCTGGACTGATTCGTGCACGAACAATCCGGATGATCGGAGCGTAGTGAGGCGCTGGTGAGATCGGCGATACGACGCTTCCGAGACGGTACCGACCTCCCTACACCGACGGAGAAGAGAGTCGACCGACACGCCCCATTGAACGCTCAGCTCTCCGAGCTTCTTGAAGTCCAAGCGAGGCGGAAGTATCGGCGTGATCTCCTCGCTGGGAGTGAGGAACTCGGCGGCGAACATGTCAGCCTCTCGTTCCTGCTGTGTGTCCCCAGGCTGGCAGTCGCCGTGCAACAGAAGATGCCCCAGCTCGTGGGCGGCACTGAACCGATGCCGGTAGACATCGTCGGCACGGTTGGGTGTCAGCACAACGATGGGTCGTGGGAGTTTCGACGTGGAGAAGGCATCGATGTTCTTGGTCTCGGGCCCGGCGAACGGCACCAGCGTGACAACGATCCCGTGTTGTTCCATCGTGCGAACCATGCGGCCGATGCGGCCAGTGCCCAGTCCCCAATGGTGGCGTAGGGCTTGAGCCGCTACAACCGGATCGTTCGGAAAGTCGGTCTGTTGTACCTCGCCAGCGGTAAAGCCGGGAAGATCTACCGCCGGGAACCGGACTCGCTTTTCAAGAGCGTGGGTCAGCTCCCAGATCTGTTCAGTGAATGCGATCGCCTTATCTCGTTGACTCGCCGGGGTACGTCGCAAGCTGCGGAAGTGGGCGTCCGCAGCATCGAGGCGAGCATACGGGCGACCCGCCGCGAGAAAGGTCACCGGGATGTCGAGGGCTTGAGCGAGTGCGTCGATGTTGTCTGGCCGTGGTTTTGCTGTACCGGACTCCCACTGGCCGACTGCTACAGCAGAGACTCCGATCTGGTCCGCGATTGCCTTCTTGGTCAACCCCGATAGACGGCGGGCCTGAGTCAGCCTCGCTGAATCGAATGCACCGCCCAGCTCCTCACCGGCCAGATCGGTATCCGGTAGAAGATGTAGCTGCCCGGACTCGTACTTACTCAACTGTCCTCACTACCGGTGTCCTGCTCGCCAGCGTTCGGATGTTCCTCCGAGGACACCTCTTCTAGCGGCGCACGCATGGACAGACCGAACCCGTTCTCCTGATCGGTGTCCGAGTCGAAACGGTCGACAGCAATGGGATCGGCGTCGACGATCTTCAGCGTCGGGACAGCGGCGACGGCATCGACATTCTTGATTGAGTGTGGACCGCGAGTCCATTCCAGCTTTCCCGTACTTGCGTCGACCAGTTCAGCGTCACCCCAGCCGAAATCGAATAGACCGTCGGGGGAGGCCGATACCCAGAGCACCACCGTGCGGCCTTTGACCCGAGACATCTCGGCGCGGAACTGCTCCTCATCCAGTCGCTGCTGCTCGAGTTCCTCATCGGTCATGATCGCGTGGTCAATGGTCATCTGAGGGTCAGGCGCACTCGGAGTGAACGTCAGAAGATGCTTCTGGAGAAGCGAGGTCTTTCGAAGCCGGGCGTGATCCACCGCGGTCCTACCATCGCCGGGTACACGCCACCAGTACAAGACAACGCCGGTCTGCTGGATGACCGGAAGGTCGAACCGGGCGCGCTGACCCTCCGGCTTACTGGCCCTGATGCCGGGAACGTCCTTGAGTTCTCGGAGCAAGCCACGATTCAGGGCCACGCGCAGGGTATCGGAGTAGGCGTCCCGGTCAGCCCAACCCTGCTCGACATGCACACGCTGGGCGGCATCCTGCGCTTCGTGAACCACCTTGATTAGCGCATTTCGAATGAAGGGCGCCGTGTCCCCGAAACGCTCTATCTCGTAGTCCAACAGCTCGGTATGTCCCAAGACTCAGTCCTAAGGGTTCAGTTTGTCGGCCAAGTTCTTGGCTATGCGCTTCAGTTTATCACAGGTATCGATCAAAATTGGAGGAGTTCCAACCGGTTCTGATTCGAGAGAGGAGGCCGGCCGAGTGGGTCGAGATGAGTGGGTGCCGGCACCCACGACTACATTTCGGTAATGACTTCCAACCTTGAAGCGATCGTCAGGCGTCTCGCCTCCCGGAAGCCGGTGCGTCCGGAGGCGACCACTCAGGGCGACATCTATATGCTGCTCACCACCGCGGCGCTCGGGCTGGACACCGACGACGTCGTGACGATGGAGTCGCAGCTTGCTGACGGTACCCGGCGCCGGATCGATATCGAGGCGGGTCATGTCGTCATCGAGGTGAAGAAGGACCTGCGCGCCGGCGACTTGGCGGATGCGGAGAAGCAGCTCGCCGGCTACGTCGCGCAGCGAACCAAGGAACTCGGCGGTCGCTATGTCGGCATCCTCACCGACGGCACCAGCTGGCGGCTCTACCACCTGGCCCACGGCCAGCTGTCTTGTGTCTCCGAGGTCGAGCTGAGTCCGCGGGACCCGGATCAGGATGGACTGCTGGTGTGGCTCGAGTCGGTGATGGCGACGCGTGAGAAGATCCGCCCCGTCCCGGCCGAGATCGAACAGCGGCTCGGCTCCGATTCACCCGCTCACCTGCTCGACTACGCGACCCTCGAGGCGCTCTACCACGACAATCGCGATCATCCCGAGGTCAAGCTCAAGCGGGAGTTGTGGGCCAAGCTGCTGCGTACGGCTTTCGGCACCGGGTTCGTCGATGACGAGGCCCTGTTCATCAACCACACCCTGCTGGTGGTGACAGCGGAGCTGGTCGCACACGCGGCGATCGGTTGGGATGTATCCCCTCATGGACCCTTGACCCCCGCCCAGTTGACCTCGGGGTCGGAGTTCGCCAATGCCCAGATCCACGGCGTCGTCGAGGCCGACTTCTTCGACTGGGTCGTGGAGATCGCCGGCGGCGAGCAGTTTGTCACCGAACTCGGGCGCCGGATTGCGCGGTTCGACTGGTCCAAGGTCGAGCACGACGTCCTCAAGGTCCTTTACGAATCGGTCATCCCCACTACGGAACGGGAACGGCTCGGCGAGTACTACACCCCGGACTGGCTCGCCGACCGCGTCATCGACGACCGCATCACCGACCCACTCTCGACTCGTGTCGCCGACCCCAGCTGCGGCAGTGGAACCTTCGTGTTCCACGCCGTTCGCCGCTACCTCGATGCGGCAGAGGCGGCCGGAACCCCGACCGGGAAGGCCGTTCTCGACGTCACCCGCCACGTCGTTGGCATGGACGTGCACCCTGTTGCGGTCACCCTCGCGCGCGTGACCTACGTTCTCGCCATCGGGATCGGCCGCATCAACTCCGAGGACCGGGGGCCCCTGACGATCCCGATCTACCTGGGCGACTCTGTGCAGTGGGAACAGAACCGGGACCTCTTCGGGGGAGTGGACAGGGTCACCATTGCCACCGCTGGCAACGAACTCGTTGAGGGTGGCGGCGTCTTGTTCGGCGACGACCTCGTGTTCCCCCGTAGCATCCTCGGCGACGCAAACCGGTTCGACCAGCTCGTTTCCGCGATGGCCGACAACGCGCTCGACCTCAGTGGGAAGAAGGACCGCACGCTGATCGACCCGGTTCTGCGCCGGTTCGCCGTCACCGATGACGAAGCGGCGATCCTGCGGACCACGTTCTCGACGATGCGCGCCCTCCACCAATCGGGTCGCAACCACATCTGGGGCTACTACGTCCGCAACCTGATACGCCCGTTGTGGCTGTCCGAGCCCGGGAACCGCGTCGACATCCTCGTTGGAAACCCGCCGTGGCTGCGCTATTCGAAGATGTCCGAGCCGATGCAGACTCGGTACAAGGCGCTCGCCAAGCCGCGGAACTTGCTCAACAACGGCCTCGGAGCATCCGCTCGGGACCTGTCCACCCTGTTCGTCGTGCGGGCCGTGGAACTGTACCTGCGCGAGGGCGGCCAGTTCGCTTTCGTCATGCCGCACGGGACCATCACCCGCAAACCTCATTCCGGATTCCGCAGCGGTAAGTGGGCCACCGGGACCGGCGATCATCTCACCGTCGCGTTCGAGACCAGTTGGGACCTCGTCGAAGCCACGACCGGATTCCCGATGGTCTCGTGTGTCGTCCGCGGCCACCGCGCCGCAGAAGCCACCGCAGTACCGGTCCAGACGGTGAAATGGTCCGGCCGACTGTCCCGCGCCGACCTTCCCTGGAGTGAAGCATCGCAACGGATCACGACGGCACTGGGAACGGTGGCCGCACTCGGCGACGGCGACGGACCAGCTTCCTCGCCGTATAAGTCGCGATTCCGGCAGGGCGCAGTCCTGGCCCCGAGGATGACCCTGTTCGTGACCGAAGCGGACGCCGGCCCACTCGGAGCGGGTGCCGGACGAGTTGCTGTGACGTCGTTTCGTACGTCGCAGGAAAAGGAACCGTGGAAATCGCAGCCGTCCCTGTCCGGGAGGGTAGAACGGCAATTCGTGCGACCGGTGTACCTCGGTGAAGCTGTGTTGCCCTACCGATGCCTCACCCCCCGGCAGGCGGTCCTTCCCCTCAAGGACGCCTCCATCCTGGAAGCGCAGGAAATCCCCGAGCACCCCGGTCTTATGGGGTGGTGGGACCAGGCGGAATCCACCTGGAACGCGAACAAGTCGGCATCCGACAATTCGCAGCTGCTCGACCGCATCGACTTCCACGGCCAGCTGTCCGTGCAACTCCCGACGGCAGCACTGAGGGTGGTATACACGAAGTCCGGTAACACCCTCGCCGCTGCCCTGGTGCGGGACGACGCCGCGGTTATCGACCACGTCCTGTACTGGGCGCCGGTGAGCTCGACCGGCGAGGGCCACTACCTGTGCGCGATCCTCAACTCCGTGACACTACTCGAAAGAGTCAAACCACTACAGGCCCTTGGCCTGTTCGGGGCCCGGCACTTCGACAAGAACGTCTTCGCCGTCCCCTTCCCGAGATACGACGCGAACGAGGACCTTCACGTGCGTCTAGCCGAACTCGGAGGACTTGCAGAGGAGGCCGCAGGAGACGCCGACATCGCCGGAGCCCGCACCTTCCAGGCCGCCCGCAAGAAGGTTGGCGTAGCACTGGCGTCGGCAGGCATCGCCCAAAAGGTCGAGGACGCCGTCGCCGAACTGGTGCCGCTAGAAGCGGTCCTTCCGGTAGAAGGCTGACTGGAACTTGCAACGCCCCACTGGCCGGAAATAGGACCGCGGAGATGGCGGACACTGACCCGGAATACAGGCACGCTAAGTGCTACGCGAACACTCGAGGAGGTTGCTCGACGTCGATATCGGGCGAACACTACATCTCTCACGCCCTGATCCGTCTCTACACCTTCGACGACCCCGACGTTCGTATCAAGCCGACACCGAACTACCGGATCCCCGTCGAGATCCAGCCCAAGAAGTTCGTCGCCAACGTGCTGTGCACGACACACAACAACGGACTCAGCGATGCCGACCGGGCAGCGCTCGCCTTCGCGACCTTCCTGCGCGACATTGCGCTGCGATACCTGAACGGTGCTGGCGAGTGGGGCGATCCCGAAGTGGTCGAGATCTCGGGCGACGACTTCCAGAGGTGGGTGCTCAAACTGCTCATCACGCACGCCGCCGCGGACGTCTACACCGAGAAGGACGGCGAGCGAGTCAAGACGATCGTTCCCGACGAAGCGATCGACTTGCTGCTCGATCGCGCCGGATGGCCTCACACATGGGGACTCGGAGTAACCGGCGACCTGTCGAACGCACACCTGTCGTACGACCCGTTCACCCGGATCGAGACCGCCACAAGCGATTGGTGGTCGGCCACACCGCTGATCAAGCACGATCCGCGACTGCTCTTCGGCGGAATCGTCGACCTCGCCGGCGTCAGCTTCACACTGTGCCTGTTCAACCAGTCGGAAGCGCGCCTTCAGACCGACGAGATCAACCCGCTGCGCCGGGTGGTGCAACGCCCGAGTTCACTGTCATGGGAACTGAACGGTGTACCGAAGACCGTGAGGTTCCGGTGGTCGGACCCTTGGGAGCACGTCCCGATCACCTTCACCATGCAGCGATAGTTCCCATGCAGTGCACGGGTTGACATAAAGAGCCGCTATCGGCGGTTCTCGTACCGGCGCAGGTCCTCGTACCTGCCTTCACGACGATCGCGGAACTGGGCCCGGATCTCGAAAGCCTCCGAGGTGTCGCTCGCCAGCAAGAGAGCGATCATGTTCTCGAGGTGGTGCAGAGTCGCACTTTCCGCCGCGGCTGTGTCGATGTTGCGCTTCCACCGGGACCGGGATTCCAACTTGGTTCAGAGATCGTCGCTTCGTCGACATACGCCTGATCCGGCTGTCCGCCGCCGAATCCCGGTTCATCAAGGGGGCCGTACTTGCCGTTCAGATACCGTCGCAGGGTCCGGCCGTCGTCGACGGTCATCGCGATGAACCGAGGCACGTCCACCGCAGATAGCAAGCCACGCGGGCCGTCGAGGACGACACGGAGTCGGCACCGGTAACCGAGAGAGCTTCGTGGCGCTTTGTCGTGGCCAGTTTCGGGGCGGGGTTCGCGGCCCCGGATTTGATCCTCGAGGTGGTGATCGTGATCTTCTCTGCCAGCAGCAGTTGCGGCAGGCCGGTCTGTTCGACCAGCGTCATGACCGGCACCACGCCGCCGTACGACACGAGGCGGTCGTCGTCGAACATCGCAGAGTCCGCACCCGGAAGTGCCTTTCTCGAACCGGACCGATCGTTGCCTGAAGAACATCCATCATCCCAGTTCAGAGGGCACTTTCCGTATGTCGGCACGCCGTGACCCCACGGTGGTCGTCGGCGGAGTCAGACTGAGGGATCGCAGGAGCGCTGGATAGGGAGATAGCTCGCATCAGGTGCTCGGTGATGACCTCACCGGAGGCACGCAGGTCGACGGTGGCACATCGGATCCGGTGCCCTTGGATGACCACTTCTTCGTCGAAGTATCCGTCGACGACGGGATGGAGCAGGAGGCCTTCGGCGTGACGGTGCTCGTCGCTCTGTTCCTGCTGGGACATCAGATAGGCGTAGATCTGATACAGATACGCGCTGCTCAAGGTGGTGGTCCGGTAGTTTCCGGCGTGGGTGATGGCCGTGAACTTGGTGTCGATGACCGCCCGCCGCCGAATTTTCCCGCCCGGACGTAGCGGTGCGCGCAGGGTGATGTCGGTGTACATCCCGGGCAGCACCGGTTGCATACCGTCGGAGATCCGCTCGATGCTCCAGCTCAACCGGGTGCCGTGTTCCACCGTCCATCCTCGAGGTTCGAGAGTGTGGCGGTAGAAGCCGTAGACGGCGTGTTCGAACAGTTTACGTAGGTAGTGGTCCGAATCGTCGGGGGCGACGGTGACGAAGTCGTCCTCGCCGGGATCGGGAATCGACATGGTCAGCAGAAGTTCGGCGAGGGAAAGCATCCGATGGTCGCGGGCGAGCAGTCGCTGCCGGCGCAGTGACGGCACGATGTCCGGCCGCGGGGCAGGTCCGCTCACTCCCGCCGCTTCCAGCTGCAACGCCAAGGATCGGTACCGGGGACGATCCGGGATCCATGTGGCGGCGGCGCGCAGCGCGGCGCGGACGAGTCGATTGGCTGCGGTGTCGGTGACCAGGGTGTCGTATCGGCATCGCACCTGTCCCCGTTCGAGGAGTCGGTGGCGAGTGGTGCCGAGGACATCGATCCGGCCCCGAACCCGAGTCAGGTCCGACACCGTGCGGGTGAAGCCCACGGACAGGCCGGTGTGCAGCCTGTGTTCGACTTCGTCGGCCAGCATCCGGGCGACGAGCTGGGGCAGGGCCTCCGCGATCTGTTCCGCGCCGGCGAATTCGTGGCCGTGATGCCGGTACAGATCGGAGGCGAACAACTGCAGAAGCCACAGGTTGCGGACCGGGATCTTCATCGCATCACAGCTCGCGCAGTGTGGTGAGCACGTCGTCGACCGTGTCGGGGCGATCGAACCAGTACTCCTCGAGAAGCGGTGTGATCTCGGTCTGCACCACCCGGTCGAGCCATTGGCGTGTCGTCAGGGTCACCGGGGCGTGCGAGGGACCGGGGGTGACGAAGCTGTGCCCGAGACGGAACTGCCGGCCCAGTCCCCGATCTTCGGCGATCCGGATGTTCAGCTCCTGCATGCGCGCCCCGAAGCGTTCGAGGGTTTCCAGGTCGTGGCCCAGTCCGCTGACGTATTCGGTCCAGGCGCTGCCGAACTGGGGTTCGAGTTCGACGAAGGCGAAGCGGCGGCGCAGAGCCATATCCACCAGAGCCAGGGACCGGTCGGCGAGGTTCATCGTGCCGATGACATACAGATTCGGGGGGATGTGGAAGCGCTCGTCGCCGTGGCGGGGATAGGCCAGGCGCATGGCGTTGTCCGGGTTGCGTTTGTCCGCCTCGAGAAGGGTCAACAGCTCGCCGAAGATCTGTGCCGGGTTCCCCCGGTTGATCTCTTCGATCACCAGCACATGACTGTCGTCGGGGCGATCATCGGCGTGTCGGCACAGCTCCAGGAACGGTCCGTCCGCCAGCTCGAGGCGACCTCCGGCCGCCGGGCGCCATCCGCGCACGAAGTCTTCGTAGGACAGGGAGGGGTGGAATTGGAGGACGCTGACACGGTCACTGCCCCGCTCGTTGCAGATCGTCCACGCCAGCCGTCGTGCCAGCCAGGTCTTTCCGGTGCCCGGCGGGCCTTGCAGGATCAGGTTCTTCTTCGCCAGCAGGCGTTCCTGGATCGTGTCGAGTTCGGGGCGCGGGATGAAACACCCGTCTTCGACGATGGAGTCGAGGGTGTAGATGTCCCCCGCGATGGGGTCGCTGTCGGACGCCACCGACAAGGTGGTGTCATGCGGTTCGGCGCTGGGTTCGTGTTTGATGTTCGCGTAGCGCCAGGCGGCGGCGGACAACTCGGGGATCGAGGTGAACGGCGTGCTGTCGTCGCCGACCCACGTCTGGATCTGTTCGGTGTTCGCCAGGAACTGTTCCCCGTCGATCTTCGATCGCAGCGCCAGTGTCGTGGCGAACTCGGGATACTGTGCGGTCAGGAACCCGGCGTTGACCTGATCGTAGGCAGCGAAGGTTTCGGGACGGATCCAGTAGATCCCCATGGACAGTTGCCGGGTGTTTCCGCGGGCGGCCGCGTCGAAGGCGGCCACCAGTCGTTCGCGGGTGTTCTCGTTGCCGGCGGCGGCGTAGGCGATGGCCGCATCGGCCAAGTCCCACAAATGGTCGACTTCACCGGGGCTGCGTTCGTTTTCGTAGCGGATGAACCACGAGTTCCAGTTGTTGACCACCGGTATTCCGGCGAACGAGGCCGGTGCTGCAGCGGTGATCTCGAAGACGGTCCGGTAGCTCGATGCGATCCGGGCGCGGGCCGAGTCGGTGATACCGCGGTTGAACGGGCCGAAGACGGTGAACGGATCGATGTCGCGGAGCGCTCCGCGCGAGCCGTCCGCACGTAGTTCGGTGCGCAGATAGCGGAAGTACCGCTCGAGGCCGGGTGTTTCGGCGACCGTCCACACGCGCTCGAGCAGTCCGTGTCGATCGTCGCGGAACGTCCGAATCGTGTCAGCGAGTTCCTGGTAGAACGGCACCCAGGTGAAGTCGTCCTGCTCGGTCACCGGGCGTGGTTCGTCGATGAGTCGGGCGATCTCGTCTGCGGCGGTGGTGAGGGTGAACAATGACAAAGCCGCGCTGATCTGGTTCTGCGCGGAGACCGACAGTTCGTCGCGCGGAATCCCGGTCGCGAGCCAGTCGACCGGGCGCCAGTGCCGATACTGGTCGGCCTCGGGATGGAACTCGTACCCACCGCGGATCCGGCCGATGTTGATCGTCCGCGTCGCCCGGTCCGGACACACCACGACATCTCCCGCACCAACGGCATGCACGAACCGGTAGAGGGTGCCGGCCCAGGACGCCACCGACTCCGGCCTGCCCGGAAAGGCGCTAGCTACCGCTTCCTTGAACGCGTCCCTCGTCGGGTCCAGCAGCGCGAGATCTCCGAGTTCGTCCCAGCCCAGGCGCACCGCTCCATCGGCCACCGGGTCGATACTCGGCTGGTCGTTGTGAATCCCCCAGAACTCCGTCACATCTCGCACCGTAGATCACACTCGGCCGCGGCTGCCGTAAGCACGTTCGACGCGTCCGACCTGCCAGGGAGGCAACGCATCAGACGTCGAACTGGCCCCAATACTGCCGACTGTGACCAACATCACAACACCTTGGAGAGTTGGCGCTTTCGAGGGGATCGGTGAGCCGTCGCATCGCTGGCGCCGACCTGTCGACATGGCGCTCCGGACGGACTCGCCGGGGAGCGTCGCTGCTGGTCGCCGAATTTTCTAATTAATTGGAGCTTTCTCGCCCAAAAAGCATCATAAGTATTTGCGCCTTGACATGGGATTTTGCTGTCAACACAAGAACAGTTGCTACAACGGCAAGATTTTTAAATATGTTGCTTCCCAGCCGCTTTCGTCAGTGGCGGGCCGGGATGGGGTGCGCTAGCGTCGTGTTTACCGGCGCCGCAACCATCAAGTTCCGCAACACCATTCGGATCGAGGATCACCATCATGAGCATTTCCCCGTCAGCCCGCCATGCCCTCAACCCCCGCCCCCAGTTGCGCCTGGTGCCCATCCCTGCCTCGCTGGCTCGGCCGATCGGATCCGCGCCCGTCCCGGACCGTGTCGATGTCTTCCTCGACATGGGGTACGTCATCCGCTCGGCGCGCACAGCCTTCGGTTGGCGCGTGGGATCTCGCACCCCGGATCCCCTCACCACCGCCCGAGAGATCCTGGCGCTGCGATGCTGGCCCAGTGAGCTCGGCACCGTGCACGTCTTCGACGGCCTCCACGACCCGGCTCGTCGACCGCTCGACCATCATCGGATGCTCGCCTGGAAACGCCGGGTCGAAACCAGCGGCGAGGTGATCGTTCACCTGCGGCCCTTGCAGTACCTGCCCGACGGCGGGTTCCGGCAGAAGGAAGTCGACACCACCCTGGCGTTCGCCATGGACGATGCGGCTCGCTTCGGACGTGCCGAGGCGATCGTTGCGTTCACCGGCGACCGGGACCTGCTACCCGCGGCACGACGAGTAATCGCCGCCGACGTCCGCTTCGAATCCGCGTGCTGGGGACAGCGCGGCGGGATCTTCCTGCCAGACATGCGCACCTGGACCCATCGACTCGGCCGCGCCGCCTACGAACGCTGCACCGCCATCGGAGAATTCGGAGAGGCCGCATGAGCATCTCGCACCCTCCGGTGGGGGAGCTGCTCGACGCGTTCGTCGGGCAGCTTCCTCACCCGCCCACCGCCGACCGCCGTATCGACCACACCGCCTGCATCGTCGCTGCCACCGTTGCCACCGTGCAGGCATCCTTGGATGCTCCGTTCGAGGCACTGCGCAGCGAAGCGCGCACCCGACTCGCTGACCATACTGCGCCGCTGCTGCCCGAACCCGACCTGGAGGTCACCTGCAGCACCACCCTGTTCATCCAGATCTGCACCACCGTGTCCGACGCTGCCTCGTTGATGACTCGCTGCCACCACAGATCGACATGGGCGGTACTGGCCGCCGCCGCGGCGGACCTGCACACCCTGACCCGCCTGGTGACCTCCCCGCTCGTCGACGCCGGCAGCATCCTGGCCGTCGATGCGCTGCACGCCGAGAACATACAGAGCGATCACATCGCGCAGATCCTCGGCGTGGACACACCCCCACACACACCACCAGTTGAATACCCGAGGAAGGACTCTCGGGACGGGAGTGGACGCTCGGTCGTGGACGAGCTGATCCGATCCGTGCGCGCCGCAGCCGACACCGAGGCCTGTCGCCTGCCCGCCCCGGCGGTCGATGTGCACGCCTCGCCGGACCGGATCGACTACCCCCACGACGAACCCACCATCATCGCCCAAGCGAGCCTTGCTTTCGACTTGCTCACGCACGCCACTGCCGTGCTGTGCGCGCAGCTGGCAGAGCTCTACTGCGACAACTCGTGGACCACCAGGGGGCAAGAGATCGCCGCCGCCATCGACGCGATGAAGAAACGGGTGTGGCCCCAGGCACAGTCCGCATCCCGGGACTGATATCGCCTCCTTGCCCGGCCGCGATGGGATCACATTCGACCGACTTCGACCGGCAGGCAGTGCTGAGCGGCTCCTGCGGTGGCCGCGAACGGGACCCCGTCCGAGCGCGGGCGCTGCGAGATCCACGTCGAGACCGGGACTGGAACGGCGTCGACTACTACGGATTCGCCCCCGGTTGCGATCACGCAGGGCCGGCCGGACGCGGGTGGGCAGACGAAACCCCAGGGCTGTCTACGACGTCGCCGCCCTGGTCGACGATAAGTGAGTGCCTTGCCGCAGAACCCATCCCCGCCGCAAGGGGTACGGCGGGGATGGCCGCATCGAAGTATGCCAGGTCGACCCCGTCGGACGTCGAGGTCCGCAGCTCTGGGCAGCCGGGCGGTACAGGGACCCGGCCGGGGGGGTCACGGGCCGGCCGGGGGTGTGCGCAGGTCCTGGAGTTCGGCGCGCAGTTCGGCGATACGTTCGCGGGCGGCTTCGGCTTGCGCGTGTGCGGCGGCGGCGTCGGTGCGGGCGGTCTCGGCGCGGTCGCGTTCGGCTGCCGCCGCGGTGCGGGCGGCGGTGAGTTCGGCGTCGAGCCGCCGGGTGTGTTCGGCTGCGGTGGCCGCCGCGGCGTCTTTCTCGGCGATCGCTCGGGTCAGCCGCTCGCGGTGCTCGTCGAGCTGCCCGGTGAGCAGCTCGATCCGGTGCTCGAGGCCGGCGATCTGCTCCCGGTGGGTCGCGGCGGCCTGATCGAGCTGCTGCTGCCAGCGGTCCTGTGCCGCGGCGTGGTCGGCCCGGGCTGCGGTGAGCTGGGCGAGGGCCTCGGTGGCCTCGGCGTCGGCGGCCGTGGCGGCGGCATCGGCGTCGGCGCGTTCGGTGCGCGCGGTGTCGAGTTCGTCCCGCAGTGCCGCGATCTCGGCGGCGGCGTCGGCCCGGACCTTGTCGGCCTCGGCCTGCACGCGCCGTAGCTGTGCATCGATCGCCGCCGGATCGGCGAGCAGATCGGTCGCGGTGGTGATCGACGACGCGATCGTCGTCAGCGTCTCGAGCATCGCCTGGGTTTCGCGGCGCAGCAGTGGTACCGCGTCGGCGAGGGTGCCGATCGCCGAGGTCGGATCGGTCGGCAGCGCATCTTGTTGTTGCTGGGCGCGGGCCTTGTCTTTCTGGCGTTGCCGCCAGGCCCGTACCCGGTCGGCGTCGGTGGCGTATTCGCGGCGCCGTCCCCCTCTGGCTTCCTCGGCCATGACCTCGCCCTCCCGACCCGATGACGTTCCGTATCCGGCATCGTAACAATATTCGTAACGTACGTATCATGATACGTACGTTACGAATGGTAGGGATCGATGCTATGCCGATCGCTGCGAGGCGCGATGGCGTACCTCCCGAGGGGCTGTCTGCCGGCCTCCGAGCACCTCGTCGGCCGCTCCCCGCCATGGACCCGGGGGGCGGCGGTGGGCCACCAGCGACGTCATCGTTGCGAGGACGTGGTGGCAGCTTGGTCGATCCCCGGTCGCTCGAGGGGCAGGACAGTGCCGGCGGACCCCACTTCCCCCACGTCGTGGACGGCAGTGACCGCCGGCGAGGCGCGGTGTGCAGGCCGATGCGAGGGTGCCCGGCATCGGAGGTTCTTCCGGCTCTCGACGCCCGGTTTCCTGCGGAAACGATGCGGCAGGCCGATGCTTCCCGAAGTCCGCTGTGCGCGTCCCTCCATCGACCTGCCAAGTCTCACTCTAACGCGCGTAATCGAACACGTGTGCGAAAATCTGTGGTGTGGTGTCCTACGAACGCGCACCGAAACGGTGCCCGCACGGGCACCGACTGGGACCGCACCGGGTAGTCGTGGGCTGGACACCGTGCACCTGCGCGACAGCCCTGCGCCCCTCGGGAGCGACCGGACACCGCACCTATCTGTGCATCGTCTGCGAGGCGGAAATCCTCATTCCGCCCCACACGGGGCCACCGTTCTCCGGGGTGCAGTGGCCGCCGAGACAGACGCAAGAGCCGCCGCGGCCCGACTCGGGAGGTGAGTGAGCCGGCCGGATCGCAGACAGGGCGACCCAGGGTCCAGAAAATTAGCTTCGCTAAATTTTGGTTTGAACTGGGAAACGACACGTCCCGTTCTGTCGTGTCGATCGGAGACAGAACCACCATGAAGCCCGGCGATCAGGGTGAAGGTCAGCGCACGCGGCACGTGCGTGTTCACCGTCGAAGACATCGATGAGGACGCCGGCATGGCCGTGATCGAGGTCAACGCCGACAGTCCGCTCACGTATCCGTGGCCGGCGCGCATCACCGATCTCGTGCCCGTCGAGGACTGACTCCGAGAGTCCTTCCTCCTGACGTTCGCTTCCGCTTCACCTGTTTGGTACCGATCCGTGCTTCCGCTACGGTGACCGCTGCAATCACCCGAGTTCCCCGACAGGTGAGTGATTCCCTGACGGGTCGAAGGATGGTCCCCGGCGCCCCCGCCGGGGACCATCGCCTTTTCCGCTGATGGGTTGTACGTGCAGCGGACGACACGGTGGCTACCCTCGGCGCGTGGAAGAGGGGACGCGAGCCATCGGCGATGCCGCCGATGCGATGACCGACGAGGAACTCGAGACCGCGATTGCGGCGCTACACGCCCGTGAGCGGGAACTCCTCGTCGCCGCAGACAGCGAAGCAGCGTTCGATCTGATGGGCACGAAGTTCGTGTTGTTGTCCACGCTGGAAGGTCGGCGGCGGTAGCCGGGGTAGCCGTAGCATCCGCCGGAAATCGGGCGGATTTGGCGTATCCGACTGGTGGGCACGGGGTTTCGAGTTCGGCATGCGCTGTCGACTGGTTGGTGCTTGACTGCCGATGATGATGTTGGTCGGTGCTGGTGGAGGCTGGGGTCGTGGCGACGCGGATGTTCGCGGACGAGGAGTTGGAACGACTGCGGGGATTCCCGGAGATCAGCCGCGAGGAGCTGTTCCGGTACTTCACGCTGACGCCTGCGGATCTGGCGTTCGTGGATCCGGGCCGGGGCCGGGGCCCAGCCGAGCGGCTGGGCTTGGCGATCGCGTTGTGTACGCTGCCGTGGCTGGGATTCGTGCCGGATCGGCTGGTCACGGCTCCGCCGGTGGCGGTGGCTCGTGTCGCCGAGCAGTTGCGGTTGGATCCGGTGGTGATCGGTGCCTACGGCAGGCGAGCCAAGACCCGCACCGAGCATGTGCGCCTGGCCGCGCGGTACCTGGGATGGCGTGCGGTCGGTGCGCTCGAGTTCAAGGAGCTCGATGAGTTCCTGCTCGCGCGGGCGATGGAGCACGATTCCCCGACTCTGCTGTTCCGGCTGGCGTGTGAGTATCTGATCTCGGCGAAGGTGATCCGGCCAGGCCCGGTCACCGTGGTCGAGCGGGTCGCCCACGCCCGCCACCAGGCCCAGACCGAAACCTATGACCGGCTCGCTCACGAGTTCACTGCGGCGCGGTGCGCGGAGTTGGACGGCTTGCTTGTCACCGACGCTTCGCTGGGGATCTCGCGGTTGCGGTGGCTGTCGACCGGGCCGGTGGAGGCCTCGGCGGCCGCGGTCCGCGCCGAGGTCGACAAGCTGGGTTTCCTGCGCGGGTTGGGCGCTGATCGGCTGGATATGTCGGTGCTGCCCGCCGAGCGGCGCCGGTTTTTGGCCACGATGGGCCGGCGCCTGAGTCCGCAAGCGCTGCAACGTCGGGATCCGCAACGCCGGTATCCGATCCTGCTCACGGTGCTGGCCCAGTCCGGCACCGATGTCCTCGATGAGGTCGTGGCGTTGTTCGATCAGGCGATCTCGGTGAAATTCGGTGCTGCCGAACGGAAGATGCAGCAGCGGCTGGCCGAACGAGGGAAGACTGGAGAGGACCGTCAGGCGCTGCTGGACGATCTGTTGGAAATCGTCACCGACCCCGGCGTTCCGGATGAGGAGATCGGTGCGCTGATCCGCGGCGAGAAGATCGGGTGGGAGCGCCTGCGCGCGGCGATCGCCCAGGCCAAGCCCAGGTTGCCGCGTGATCACGGGCATCTGGCGGCGTTGGATTCCTCCTACAACTACCTGCGTCAGTTCACCCCCGCGGTGCTCGAAGCGGTGCGCTTCTGCGGCGGTACCGCCGCGACCGAGTTGCTGATCGCGGTGAACATGCTGCGCGAGTTGAACGCGACCGGGCGGCGCAAGGTCTTCGATGACGCCCCGACCGGGTTCGTGCCGAT
Source organism: Rhodococcus pyridinivorans (assembly GCF_900105195.1). Classification (NCBI taxonomy): domain Bacteria; kingdom Bacillati; phylum Actinomycetota; class Actinomycetes; order Mycobacteriales; family Nocardiaceae; genus Rhodococcus; species Rhodococcus pyridinivorans. Next base: position 132,196 of record NZ_FNRX01000001.1, read on the forward strand.
GAAGTGGCGCGGCTACCTCGACGAGGCCCGCAAATCCGGCAGCGCGACCGCGTATCGGCACTACTGGGAGTTGTGTGTGCTGCTCGGATTGCGTGACGGGTTGCGCAGCGGGGATGTGTTCGTGCCGGGCTCGCGCCGTTACGCCGACCCGGCCGCCTACCTGCTCACCACCGGGCAGTGGGAACCGCAACGCGTTGAGTTCTGCGGCCTGGTCGGGCGATCCGCCGATCCTGGCGTCGCGCTGGCCACCGTGGTCGCCGAACTGCACGACGCTCTCGGTGAGCTGGAGGAGGTGCTGGCCGGCGGGGACGGCCCGGTCCGGCTGGACGAGGGCGGGGATCTGGTGATCTCGCCGCTGAGCGCGGAAGATGTTCCCGCCGAGGCGATCACGCTCAAGGCCGAGCTGACCGAAATGCTGCCGTTCGCGCCGATCGTGTCGCTGCTGATCGAGCTGGACAAACGCACCGGCTACCTGGACTGCTTCACCCACGCCGGCGGTCAGGCCACCCGGACGCCGGAGCTCAAACGCAACCTGATCGCGGTACTGCTGGCGCACTCGACGAACCTGGGGTTGACCCGGATGGCCGAGGCGTGCGGAATCACCTACGACATCCTGGCCTGGACCGACGAGTGGTATGTGCGCGAGGAGACCCTGCGCGCGGCCAACCTGGTACTGGTCGGCTACCACCAGCGGCTGCCGCTGACCGCGGTGTTCGGCGCCGGAACACTGTCGTCGAGCGACGGGCAGCGTTTCCCGACGCGCGGTAAGTCGACCACGGCGCGGCCGTTGAGCCGCTATTTCGCCAGCGAGGGCCTGTCGACCTACACCCATGTCAGCGACACCCACGCCACCTACGGCACCAAGGTCATCGTGGCGACCAAACGCGAAGCCCACTACGTGCTCGATGAGATCCTGGGCAACGCCACCGATCTGCCGATCACCGAGCACGCCACCGACACCCACGGGGTCACCCTGGTCAACTTCGGGTTGTTCGACCTGCTCGGGATGCAGCTCTCGCCACGGATCCGGGATCTGGGGCGGATCACCCTGTACCGGCCGGGCCCGCGCGCCGAGGCCGAGGCCCGGTTCCCGCACGCGGGCCCGCTGATGACCCGCAAGGCCAACCTGGGTTTGATCGCCGAGCACTGGGACGATCTGCTGCGGTTGGCCGGATCGCTGAAGTTCGGGCACGCCACCGCGTCGCTGTTGGTCGGCAAGCTGTCGGCGTCGGGGCGGCAGAACACCCTGGCCGCGGCGCTCAAGGAGTACGGGGCGCTGCGGCGCACCATTTACGCCGCGAGATACCTCTCCGATCCGGACTACCGGCGCAAGATCTCGCGGCAGCTCAACAAGGGCGAGTCGCTGCACGCGCTGCGCCGCGACCTGCTCTATGCCCATGAGGGGATGATCCGGGCGCGCCACCTCGAGGACCAGACCGAGCAGGCCTGGTGCCTGACCTTGACGACCAACGCTGTGATCGCCTGGACCACAGAGTATTACGGGTTCGCTGTCGAGCAGATGCGCCGGACCGGGCAGCGTATCGATGACGAGGTCCTGGCCCACATCAGCCCGGCCCACAGTGCCAACATCAACTTCTTCGGCGCGATCGAGGTCGACATCGACGCCGAGCTGGCCCAGCTGGGCCCGACCGGGTACCGGCCGCTGCGGGTGCGCGACACCTTGTTCTGACCGCGCGGAACCGGGGCCCGTGGTTACGGCGTGGCGATGTCGATAGCGGTGTCTGCTGGCGTGGGTGTTCGGTGGGCGGTGAGGAAGTTGTCGACGAGCCGGGTGCAGTCGTCGTGGTCGATGCTGCGTAATCCGGTGAGACGGGCGAACACGATCGGGCCGAGGAGTTCGATGATGGCGAAGGTGGTGTCGAGCTCGCCGAGCATCGCGCGGGCCTCGGGACTGGTGAGGATCTGGTCGAACGGGTGGCGGTACTGCTCGATGACGCGCGCGCGCAGCGAGGTGACCGCGGCCGGGTCGGGGTGGTCCTCGCCGATGGAACCCATCGCCAGCCAGGCCAGGGTGGTCATCTGCACCGGAGCCTGTTCGATGAGGTCGGCCTGGCTGGCGAGCAGCGCCAGGAGCCGCTCACGCACGGGCCCGGTGCCGGTCGGTGTGTCGACCTGGGGAAGTAGTCGTTCGAAAGTCGCCGCGAGCAGCTGGGTGGTGCTGCCGAAGTGCCGGTAGAGGGTGGCGCGGGCGACCTTCGACACGCGGGTGACCGCCTCGACGGTGACCGCCTCGACACCGCCGGTGGACAGCAGATGGGTGGCCGCGTCGAGCAACCGGTTGCGTGAGCGCGCCAGTCGCGGATCGGCCTGCTCGTCGTCCGCGGCGAGCGGGTCGGTCGCCGCCGGGCCTGGGTCGGTCATGGACGCGCCTTCCTCCGAATTCGTGTCGTTGAACTCTTGATATGGGTGAACTCTATCCCACCCCCCAACCACTATGATACGAATGGTCTCGTACAGATACCGTTGGTCTTCAAAGTCGGGGAGGTGCCGGTGGCCACACCCGGAACGGACACTGTCGAGATCGCCCGCTGGACCAGGGCCCAGTGGTGGATGCTGGCGGTGTCGTGCCTGGCGGTGGCGCTGGTGGTCGCGGCGATGGCGGCGTTGTATTCGGCGTTGCCGCAGATCGCGCTTGCGACCGGGGCCACCCAAGCCCAGCTGACCTGGATCGTCGACGGCTACACGCTGGTGCTGGCGTGTCTGGTGCTGCCCGCCGGCGCCGTCGGTGACCGTTACGGGCGCCGCGTGGTGCTGGTGGTGGGGTTGGTGGTGTTCGCCGCCGCCTCGGCGCTGCCGCTGCTGCTGTCCGACCCGGCCTGGTTGATCGCGACGCGCGCGCTGGCCGGGGCAGGCGCCGCGCTGGTGATGCCCTCGACGCTGTCGATCCTCACTGCAGGGTTCGCCCCCGCTCATCGCGGCCGGGCGGTGGGGATATGGGCCGGGGTCGCCGGATCCGGGGCGATACTGGGGATTCTCGGTGCCGGGGTGCTGCTCGAACGATGGTCGTGGCTATCGGTGTTCGTAGGGTTGACCGTGGCCGGGGCGGTGCTGGCGGGGTTGGCGTGCACCATCGCCGAGTCCCGCCAGCGCGAGCATCCGCAGGTGGACTGGGTGGGCGCGGTGGCGGTGGCGGTCGCTGTCGCGGCGATCGTGTTCGCCGTGATCGAGTTCCCCGCGCGCGGCTGGGCCGACCCGCTCGTCGCCGCCGCCGCCGGGGTCGGCGTGGCCGCGACGGCGGCCTTCGTGGTCGTCGAGCTGCGCTCGGCGGCGCCGCTGCTGGATGTGCGGTTGTTCGCCCGCCGTGGTTTCGGTGCCGGGTCGCTGTCGGTGACCATCCAGTTCCTGGTCACCTTCGGGGTATTCCTGCTGCTTGTGCAGTACCTGCAGCTGGTCTTCGGTTACGGGCCGCTGGCCTCGGCGCTGGCGTTGGCGCCGATGGTGGTGCCGCTGGTCGTGATCTCGGTGATCGCGCCGTGGCTGTCGAGCCTGGTCGGGTTACGGGTGATGACCGTGGCCGGCCTGCTCACCATCGCCGCCGGGCTGGTGCTGGTGAGCCGGCTGACACTCGCCGCGCACTACCTCGACCTGCTGTGGCCGCTGCTGATCATGAGCGCGGGCCTGGGATTGTGCACCGCGCCGGCGACCTATGCCATCGTCGCCGACACCCCCGAGGCCAAACACGGGGTCGCCGCCGCGGTCAACGACGCCGCCCGCGAGATCGGCGCCGCGATCGGGATCGCCGTGGCCGGCAGCGTGCTGGCCGCCGGCTACACCCACCGCATCCAGCCCGCCCTGCCCCAGTTGCCCGAGCCCGCCCGCGGCCCGGTCGCCGATTCCCTGGCCGCGGCGCTGCAGGTCGCCGACCAGGCCGGACCGGTGGCCGCACCGCTGGCCGAGTTCGCCAAGGCCGCGTTCGTGCACGGCAGCGGCCAGGCCGCGCTCGCCCTGGCCGCCCTCACCACCGTCGGGGCGATCGTGCTGGCAGTACTGGCCCCCGGCCGCGCACCACGCCGCCGATACATCTCGACCATTTCCCCCGCAAAACACGCTCCCTTCTCGTGAAAGACGCCCGTCATGACGGCCTATCGCACGATCATCGTCGACACCGACGGATCCGACCGCTCCTACCGTGTGGTCGACCACGCCGCCGAACTCGCCCACGCCACCCACGCCCGGCTCCTGATCATCTGCGCCCGCCACCACATCGACGCACGTGAGCTCGGGGCGGACCTCGACCGGCTCGGACCCGACGCCTACCAGCTACGCGGCACCACTCCCACCGAGGCCATCCTGCGGACCGCCCACCAGCACGCCCTCGCCCACGGCGCCACCGACATCGAAACCCACATCCTGTCCGAACCCGCCCCGCACGCGCTGCTGCACCTGGCCGCCGCCACCGGCGCCGACCTCATTGTCACCGCCGATCCCCACCGGCCACCGCTGCTGGCCCGGCTGCTGACTACCCCACCGATCGAGCTCGCCCGCAAAGCCCACTGCGACATCCTCTTCACCACCGCACGGTAGACACACCCCACAGAAAGCGCCCATGACCGAGAACACACCCAGCACCCATACACCCGAGCCCCGACAGGTCCCGGACTGGATTCCCGCCTTCCCTGTGCTCGCACCCGACTCCGCCGACCTGCCACCCCACCACGACCACTGCCTCGGCTGCGGACCGGCCAACCCCCACGGCCACCAGCTACGCGCCCGCCGCGACGCACACGGCGTCCACGCCCACCACCGCTTCGACTCTCGCCACGTCGGCGCCCCCGCGATCGCCCACGGCGGCGCGGTCGCCACCGTCCTCGACGAACTGTTCGGACTCTTGCTCTACACCGTCGGGGAACCCGCGGTCACCCGCCACCTTGCCATCGACTACCTCGCCCCGATCCTGCTCGACACCCCTTACACCCTCCGCGCCCACATCCACGCCCGCGACGGCCGCAAACTCCACCTGCAAGCCACCATCGAAAACGACCACGCCCACGTGATCACCACCGCCACCGCCCTGTTCCTCACCGTCGACGTCAACCACTTCCTCACCCACAACACACCCCCACACACCGATAACACCCCCTGACCTGTTCCGTAACCGGATCGGCCACCGGAACACCACGCAGAGCCAACGTCGGCCCAGCTCACCGGTGTTCCGTAGAGGTGTTCCGCTGACTGTGCCGGTCAACCCCCGCTATCTGGAACACTTTCGGCATGGGTGAGCCGTTCCGCGTCGGATACTGCCGCTGCTCCACCGACGAACAAGACGTCGAGATCCAAACCGAGCAGCTATTGGCGCTCGGAGTGCCGCGTGAGCGGATCTTCATCGACAAAGGGTTCTCCGGGACCACCCGCAAGAACCGGGCCGGGCTCGACAACGCACTCGCCGCCGTCACCTCCGCCGCGGCGGCCATCGACGGGCGACAGGTAGTGCTGACCACGCCGAAGTTCGACCGATTCGCACGCAACATGGCCGAAGCAGGCCAGACCCTGACCGAACTGCGCGAGCGCGAGGTGCTGTTCGGACTCGGGAGCTCGATCTACGACTGGAACGACCCGTTCGGCAAGCTCTTCCTGCAAACCTTGGCCATGGTCGCCGAATTCGAGGCCAACCTCAACCACCTACGCACCCGCGAGGGCATGGCCAAGGCCCGCGCGAAAGGCAGGCTCAAGGGCAAGCAGCCGAAACTTCCTCTCACGGCACGGAAAACAATCCACCGCCGCTACCACGACCCCGCCGACGACGCGAGCCTGGCGGACCTGGCCGAGGAATACAGCGTCGGCCGCTCCACCATCCACCGCATCGTCAGCAGTGCTGCACCACGAGCCTGAGAATTCACCAGCCTGTCGTCAGGATCCCGCTACTTTGCACTTCCTGACAACCTTGGGTTGCGGGCCCTTACGTCCCACACGAGTTCTGGCCCGAATCGGATCGTCGGCGAGCTGGGCGGATACGCCGCGCCCGCCAGGAGCCGGTGGCGAGACAGACGATCGTTTCGACCCAACAGGCCGAGCGGATCACCGACCGGGCACTACGCCATATCCGCCCGATTTTCGGCAAATGCTACGGCTACCCCTAGCCGACTGGCGCACAAGTTCTGTTTTTCCATTATTTCCGTCTGGTTCGGTATTCGCACGCCGGTCTGTGGAGGCAGATTCGTACAGCACTCATTGAGAGAGGTCGGGTCCGGCTTCTCGGGTCGGTCCGGTGTCAGGGGGAGCAGCGGACGTCGAGGGGTTCTCACCTCGGTTCTTGCTGTTGAGCATCTGCTCGACCGAGCGGGGATGGCCGAGGAGAGCGGTGGCGATGTCGGCGGCCACCGACGCCGGAGCATTAGAGGCAGGATCTTCCTTGGCCGAGGTCGCGGTGGGGTCGGCCAGACTGCTCAGCCAGTTCCGCGCTCGATCGAGGCAGAGATCCTTGTTCTCGGTGTAGGTCGGTGGCCACTCGATTCCGCTGTCGATGCGGGCGCGGATGTCGGCGGCTCGCACGAGTTGTTCTGCGACCAGGGCGGCGACGAATTCGTAGTCTTTCTCGCGGCCGGCGATCGTTTTCGACACGCACAGATCCACTGGGTCCAGGCACAATCCGGTTCGGCCGTAGAGGGTGGAGGTGTCGTCGTCGACGATGAAGTGGACGAGGCGGTGTTCCCAGTGTCGGGGCAGGACTACGACGTCTTTGTGGATGCCTTCGACGTAGAAACCGAAGGACATGTGGAAAGGCGAGCCCTCGCCGAGTCGGGCATCGAGGAGCAGCAGCTTGTCTTCGACGGCAGGTGGATCGGTGATCCCACTCAGGGGCAGGATGTCGACTTCTCGCGAGAGGAAGGCGGCCGGAGGCAGGGCGGTGATGTCGAAGCTGCCGAGGATCGATTGGGAACCGAGCACGATCACGCGAGGTTCGTCGAGGTTGGCGCACGCGGCCTTGATCGCCCGTCCGAGTTCGTCCCGGTTCACCGCTGCGCAGTAGCTTTGAGTCTGGTTCTGAATTCGGTGAGGACGCGGCGACGTTCGTCATCGCTGAGCAGAACCGACAGGGGGGACAGGTTGCGCATTTCCCGGCTGGTGTCGTCGTCCGTCTCGACGATCCGGCGGATGTCATCGATGTCGTTGGTGCGGACGATCATGTCCCATCGGTCCAGGTAGCGCTCCATCAGTGGGCTCCGGTTCACCTGACGGCGGATCGTTTGCAGGCTGCGGCGCACCGGTTCGGTGTCGACCGACAGACCGGTGGTGATGATCTTGTCGAGCACGGCGGACTGCACGAGCTGCTGACGCACAGTCTTCGGTGTGACCACGCTCATCTGTACACCTCCTCGGCTCGAACCATCTGCGCCCTCTGCACGGATCGCTCTCATGATAGTGCGTGTATGCAGCAGTTTCACCCTGTTGTTGCTCGCTGCAACACTTTTGGGTGGTGCTCGGTGATGCACGGCGGGCCAGCGATGGCGGTCCACTTTCCTCTGCAGAACCCTGACCGGCAGGCGCGGCGGGGGGTGGATGCGCCATGTCGTAGATGCGAGTGTCGGTGGCGATGCTGCCGGCACCGCCAACCGCCGGTTACGTATCCGTCTAGAAGTCGAGGTCGAGGGTGGGTCGGCTGCGAGGCGCGTCCACGGGTGGAGTCACAGGACCCGGCGTGGAGGTATTGGCGGAGAAGTCGTGAACAGAGCGTGGGTGCGCGGACATGGCGGCGGTGATAGCGCGCAGATCAACACCGTGGTCGATGGCCGGACCGGCGGGAACAGGATCGACCACCTCGGTGATCGCCATGTCCAGCACGTCGCGCATCAGGCCGGTGTCGCCGTTCTGCATGTACTCGAAACGTCCCCAGACGAACTGCTCACGCAGGTCCCCGACCAGGGGGTTCTGCTTCAGCTCGGTCTTGCTGACGGCTTGGAAGCGATCGGTGTCGAGCCTGTAACCGGCTTCGGCGGACAGTTGCCGGAAAAAGGCGAATTGAGTACGGGTGTTGCCCTCACGAAATGGATGGACGAAGTTTATCCGCAGCCACACTGTGGTCAGTTCGCCGATGAAGTCGCTGCGGGCAAGTCCGCGCAGATTGTCTTTAACAGCGATGCGGTCGAGAACGACTTTAGCGGCCTGAGGGACTTCGCGGGCCTTGAAATACTTGTGCGGAATTTCGGTGACGCGGTTTTGCCCGTTGCGGATGGCGGCGACGTCCGGCCCCCACTTGACCATCGGCCAGTCCTGCGGGGCAGTGCGTAGTTGCCCGGCCCAAGGGTAGACGTCCTGAAACAGGTGGTAGTGAGTGCGCTGGAAGTGATCCAGGTCGTAGCGGCCCGGGAGGGGTCGTTCGGTCAGTTCCCGCATTCGCTGGTAAGACGCGATGCCTTCGGCGCGGTGCACGGTCTGGGCGTCCGGGAAGCCGTGCGGCCACCGGTCTGATTGCAGGACCAGGTTCTTCATCACGGCGCGGCTGATGTCGGGCATCTCGTCCGGGGTCCATTCGATCGTGTCGGGAATGAAGTAGTCCAGCCACTCTTGTGAATATCGCGGGGTCATTTCAGTCGATCTCGTAGCCGGCTTCGCGGGCGAGTATTTTGCTGATCTCTTCGAAGGTCTTGGTTCCCCGGATCAGATCAACCAACAGTTCCTTGTCGCCGTCGCTCATCTGGCGACCTTCGATCGCCATGATCGGTTCCATGTCGGCAATATCTGCGCGGGCTTCAGCTTCGGTGATGTGCGGGTCCACGGTGCCTTCCCTGGGGTGTGCGGTGATGGGGCAGGACCGGGATCGGTCCCTCCCCATCTGTGGTGTCGAGTGTGACGGTCGTGGTCAGACGGCGCGACCGTCGTCGTAGCCGCCCTCGTAACCGGCCTCGTACTGCCGCATCGGGTCGGTGTACTGCGGGCGCTCCGTCCCGGTGCGCGGATCGACGGGACGTAGCGGTCGAATGTCACTGGCCGCCCTCAATCCCTCTTCGAGGGTCTCGTCGAGCACATAGGTGCTCTCGGTGGCTGTCACCGCGTCGGTCGGTTCCACCACGGCATCGATCGGTTGGATAACCGCCTCGGTCGGCTCGACGACAGCATTGACTTTCTCGGAGATCTTCCGAGGAGTCACTTCGTCAACCATGCTGGCGGTCCCGGTGACCGCTGTGACGTCGAGGCTGTCACGGCGGGCGAAGCCGGCCCGGTGGATGGCTTCGCGGCTGATGTTCTGCTCGGCGGCGAACTTCTCGACCGCCCGTGCAGCGATACCGAATGCTTCGCTGCGGGTGTTCACGGCGTCACGTTCGACGTTGCCGCCCCCGTCCCAGACTTCGAGGTGCCATTGCCGATCGTCCCAGCGCACTCGCGCGCCGGGCCGGCCGCTGCCCGAGTCGAAGCCGTACTGCCAGATCGCTTCGGTGTCGTCGAGGGCCACCCACGGATCGGCCTTGCGGTTCGCCTCGCGCATCTCGGCGCCGTCGAGCCATTCTTGCCGGGCTGCGGCCATGCGCTCGGGCACCGAGGCGATGAGCTCGGCCTTGCTCATGTTCCGGTGTTCGGCCCACGCATCGGTCGGGTTCAGATCCAGAGTCCACTGCGGGTACTGCCCGTCCGCAGCCCGTCGCTGCTGGTCTTCGCGGACTCGGCGCAACGCCTCGGGAGAGTTCTCGCGGGCGTTGACTTCGAGCCGCAGTTCCTCGGCCCGCAGCTTCGCGGCCTCGAGTTCGGCCGTGTCGGTGAAGTCGAGTTCCGGCTCGGCCTCGGCCTCGGCGAGTCGGCGACGGTTGTGTTCGATCCGCGACTCGATGGTGGTGATGTGCCGGTCGGCGCGATCGGCGATCTTGCGGATGGTGGACAGCATTCCCTGCGCTCCGGTGGAGCGTTCGAGGACGTTGAAGAACCGATCCCGCTCGTACCAGGCGGTTTCCTCCCCGACGGTGACGTAGAACTGGCCGAGGATCTGGCTGTAGCCCAGGCTCAGCGGCACCCCGCCGATGACACCGAAAACCTGCTCGTCACTGCTGCGGGTCACCTCGTCTTTGAGCCGGATCAACGACCCTCGCAGGGCATCGGCCAGATCCGCAGTCTGCGAGTCGGGGATCGTGGCGTCGGGGAACGCCCACTTTTTCTGGGCACGGTCGTCGATGCCGCTCCAGGCGGCGAGCTTGCCGGCGACCTCCCGGACCTCGGGCAGCCGCTTCTCGTCGGCGGTGATCGACCGGCTCAGTGCCCGGATCGCAGCATTGCGGGCCGCATTGGCATTGAGCACCGCATCGCGACGGGCTTCGAGTTCGGCGACCTTCTGGTCGGCTTCGACTTGCTCGACGAACACCGGATCACCCGTGGCCGCGGCCTTGCTCTGCGCCCACGAGACGGTCAGGTCCCCGCCGATGTCGTCCATGGTGGGTGGCACATCGGCCTTGCGGATCATCGACACGAAGTTCGATTTGCGGGCGACGTACTGGTACATCATCGCGTCGTAGGAGCGGCGGGCGACCATGTTGACCACGCTGACGGTCTCGTGGACGTTGCCCTGACGGATGATGCGGCCGAGACGTTGTTCCATGTCCGCAGCCGTCCACGCCGGGTCGAGGTTGATCATCTGCTTGAGTGCCCGTTGGACGTTCAGGCCGGTGCCACCCTTCTTGGTGGAGGTCAGCAGCACCCGGATCCGCCCGTCGGCGCAGGCTTGCACCAGGCGGGCCTTGGCCCTGGGGTTGTCGTAGTCGTGCATGAAGGCAACGTGCTCGGGTTTCATCCCTCGGGCCACCAGGGCGTCGCGCAACTCGGTGTAGAGATTGCGGGCCTTGGGGCCGGCACCGGCCTTGGGGGTGCCGCGGTCGCAGAACACCAGCTGGAACACCCCGGTCATCTCGGGGCCGTACTTGTCGGCCGGGATGTGCAGGTCGGCGTGGTCGCGGTGGACCTGCCAGATCAGGTCGGCGGCGTGCTCGACCCGGCTGTGCTGCGGGTCCGGTGCACCCAGGTTCGCCAATGACGGATACATCGTCAGATTCCGCCCGTCGGTGGCGATCTTGAGGCTGTTGTCCAGGTCCATCCGATCGCCCTGGATCTGGGACATGCGCACATCCAGATCGGCCATCGCGTCGATCGCGTCCTGTCCCATGTCGAACTCCACGATCTTCGGGGCTCCGCCGTCGAGGACGGGCAGGCGCACCGGGATCCGATCGGAGGTCACCACGTCCCGGAACTGGTCGAGCATCGCCACCAGCTGCGGGACGTTGGCGTATTCGGCCATGCGGGTTTTCATCTGGATGCGGGTGGCGGTGGTGTTCATCTCCGGCACCGACACCGGCTTGGCGAAGGTACCCGCCCAGTTGTCGATCCGTCCCAGGCCGGCCTCGTGCAGCAGGTCCGGGCGCAGGTACTTGGTCATCACCCAGATTTCCGACAGCGAATTGCTGATCGGAGTGCCGGTGGCGAAGGCGATCGCCTTGGCCGGCGCGTGCGCCATCCCCTGCTCGGCGCCCAGGGCGCGGGCCTTCTCCCGCAGATACTTGGCCTTCATCTCCAGGTCGGTGGCCCGCTGAGAGCCGTTGGTGACCGCCAGATCTGCGCTGTTGGACGGGCGGGTGAGGTTCTTGTAGTCGTGCGCCTCGTCGATGAACAAAAAGTCACACCCCGACTGTTCGAAGGTCAAGCCTTCGTCGGTGGCCTTGGCCGCGATGATCTTCTCGACCCTGGCCTCGGCGTTCTTGATCGCCTGCTCGATCTGCTTGACCGTGAACTCCGCGCCTTGACTGTTGGCGGCGTCGAGGGCCTCGCGCAGCTCACCGAGTTCGCCTTCGAGGTACTCGATCTGCGCTTCGCGGCGCATGGCGATGCGACTGAACACCGACTGCGGCACGATCACCAGGTCCCAGTCCCCGACGGCGCTCTGCCCGACGAAGCGTTGCCGGTCATCGCGCCCGTCCAGGTCGGCGGCGACGAGGATGTTCGCGTTCGGATAGGCGTCGCGGGCCTCGACCGACCACTGCCCGAGCAGGTGATTGGGCACCACGATCCACGGCTGGCGGATCTGCCCGAGCCGTTTGGCTTCCATGCACGAGGCGGTGATCGTCAAGGTCTTGCCGGCCCCGACCACGTGGTCGAGCAGGATCGTCTCGTCGTGCAGGAACCGTGTCACGGCGGCGGCCTGGTAGTCGTACGGCGTGTACTTGCCGTTCATGCCGGGGAACGACTTGGTGCTGGCGTCGTGGACCGGCTTGACGTAGGAGTTGTAGCGCTCGTTGAAGATGCGGGCCAGGCGCACATAGCGGTCGCCGTCCTCCCACAGCCATTGTTCGAACCGCTCCTGCAAGGCTGCGGCCGAGGCTTGCGCCTGCTCGGTGAGCTTGACGTGGAACCGCGGCTTCGGGGAGCGTTCGAGCTCGTCGCCGGTCTTGTTGACCTGGACCGGCTTGTTGTTGGCGAGCAGCTCGACCATCTTCACGCCCGGCAGCCGGGCACTGCCGTACTTGTCCGGGTAGCCACCGGAGAATTCGTGGCGGCTGCGCTGATCGGTGGTGATCTGCCAGTTTCCGCTGATCTGATCGTGTTCGACGGTCAGCCGGTCCGGGCGCAGCCCGAACTCCTCGACCAAGAACGCGCGGTAGTCCTCGATCGGCACCCAGGTCGCGCCGATGCGCACCCCGATCTCGGCGGGATCCACATCCGGCGGCACCACCTCTGCCAGTGCCTCCACCAGCGGCGCGTAGCGAGGATCGTCGCCGGCTTTGATCGTCGCCCGCGCCAGCTTGTCTCGCACCTGCCCGGACAGGGCCACGGTGGCCAATTCCCCACCGGTCGGCGTCGTGCAGGGACGGATAGATCTTCCCCTGAGCCTGCTCGAGCGCGTCCTCGACGGACATGTTCAGCAGCTCGGCGACTCGCTGCGGCGAGATGTGTCCGAGCTCGTCGAAGCTGATCGCCAGCGCTTCGTCGACGTCGGCGGCGCTGGCGGCCTTGTCCTTGAACGGGGTGGTGTCCTCGGTGAAGATCGCCGTCTTGGTCGCCACTGCGTCGCTGCCGTCGAACTTCGAC